>DASPNB010000273.1:0-2257 GCA_035626755.1 Flavipsychrobacter sp. | reverse complement strand
CTGCCTTACCACTTCGCCGCGCCTGGGTGCAGGCCACATGCGCCATTCTTCAAAAGCCGCCTGCGCCTGCGCTACTACGGCATCATAGTTTTTGCGGTTTACTGTATTGACGGCTGCAATTTTCTTTCCGTCAACAGGCGAATCAGAAATAATCTTTTCACCACCTGCTTTCTTCCATTTCGTTCCGGTGAATACGCCTTCACTTATTTTATCTATTCCCAGTTGTTTTAGTTCTTTTTGCATGTTTAATATTTTTCAGCGCTATCCTCCAGAATTTCCTCAATATTTGGTTTGAGTTCGGGCAGCTTGGCTGTTATAATATCCCAAACAATATCATAGTCAATACCGAAATAGTGATGTATTAATTTGTCTCTCGTTCGACTTATTTTCTTCCATTCTACATGTGGATATTGCGACTTGAAATCTTCGTGGAGTTTTTTGGTCGCCTCTCCTATTATCTCGATGCTTCTCACAACCGCCCTGCATAAAACTTCATCGTTTATCACTTCTTCTTTCTGTTTACCTGCGGTATGGTTGAGAACGAAATTAACTTCGTCAGGAATATGCTTGAGTAATTCGAGATCACCTATAGACATGCTGCACTTCGTTTAGAATATGTTGGCCTATGTATTTGTTCAAAGACTGTAGTGTCACTAATTCAACGTTTCGTCCTAACAATTCTTCAAGAAATAATGAAAGGCCCATAAAGTTATCGTAGGTCTTTTTGCCCTGTTCAAACTCCACCAGGAGGTCAACATCGCTTTCGTTAACCGCTGTATCTTTTACAAATGAGCCAAAAAGTCCCAATTGCCTTACACCGAATGCACGTATTTCGGTGCGGCTTTTATTGAGCCGCTCCAATATAGTAGCCCTATCCTGAACTGCTGCCTGCATAGTGTAAATTTATAGATTATAGAGCTTTAAACACACTCTCCCAATTCCCCAGCACCGGAAACGACAAATCCCTTTCAGAAATGACCGGCTTATTCACTCCCCAGTCAAAGCCGAAGCTGTTGTATAAGATGCCTGTATCGTGTTCTTTGCTGTATTCTGACGAAACAAGATAGTACGTTATCGCGTCATCCGTCAGCGATTTAAATCCATGAGCAAAACCTTCGGGTATGTAATAGGCTTTGTGGTTTTCTGCGGATAGTTCCTGTGCATAGAATTGTTTGAATGTTGGCGAATCTTTGCGCAAATCTATTATTACATCGAGTATAGCACCTTGTGGGCAAAAAACAATTTTGGCGTGCTGATGCGGAGGTGTTTGAAAATGCATCCCGCGTATCACATCTTTTTTTGACAACGAAAAATAGCTTTCTCTCAGCTCGAAATTAATACCATGCGCTGCGAGCGTGCTTGCGTGAAAAGTTTTGACAAAGCTGCCCCTGTTGTCGTAAAAAGCAGGCAGGTCAATAACAAAAGCCCCATTCAGTATAGGTGTAAATTGCCACATCAGCTAAAGTCTCCGAAATATTCTTTTACCTGGCTCATACATTTTTCATGGGCAGTATGCTCTCGGTCGGCATACCAATCCGCGGTCATGCGTATAGCTGCACGCGCGTCCAGCTTGGGCTGCCAACCGATCATCTGTTTCGCCTTGCTGCTATCCAGCAACAGCAGCTTAGCTTCGTGCGGCGCGTTCTCATGCGGCGTTATGGTATAGCTGCCCCTGCCAAACTGTTGTATAAATATCTTTGTCAGCTCCTCTACTGTCAGCATATCTTCTTCGTTTGGCCCGAAGTTGAAAGCCGTGATATATTCCTGCGGTTGCCCGCTCATCTTCGCTGCCAGGTACAAATAAGCCCCTAATGGCTCCAGCACATGCTGCCAGGGCCTAACCGATTCGGGATTGCGCAAATTCACCGGCTGGTCAAATTCCAGTGCGCGCACTATATCAGGTACGATACGGTCGTCTGAAAAATCTCCGCCGCCAATTACATTGCCCGCCCGTACAGACGCCACCGATTTATTATGTTTGTTATAATCAGCCTTATTAAAAAATGAACGTTGGTATGATTCAATTACTATTTCTGCCGCGGCCTTACTGGCAGAATACGGGTCATAACCACCAAGTTTATCTTCTTCATTGAACGGCGTGCCGCGTTCAGGATTTTGATATACCTTATCGGTAGTTATCATCAATCCCACACATGGTTGTTGCACGTCACGCAACGCATTCAACATATGTACCGTGCCCTGTGTGTTTACCATGAATGTGTCAACCGGCTGCTCATAACTACGCCGCACCAGCGAT
>DASPNB010000272.1:0-3382 GCA_035626755.1 Flavipsychrobacter sp. | reverse complement strand
GTTACTGACCGGCGAAGGTGCTATGTATCTGGACCGTATGATGGTATCCGCTGAGAATATGCGCATGCTTATACATAACCTGCTGGAATTCTCAAGAGTAACAAGGCACAATGAACCTTTTTCTACAGTAGGACTGGATTTTGTGCTCAGGCAGGTGAAGAATGACCTGGAACTGGTAATAGAAGAGACCGGAACAAAAATAGAAGCCGGCAAATTACCGGAAGTAGATGGGTCTTTAAGCCAGCTTGCGCAGTTGTTCACGAATATTATCGGCAATGCAATCAAATTCCGGAAAGAAAATGGATCGCCCCTAATACGCGTTACCGCCGAAAAAGCAAATGTCGATGAGTTGGTCACCCATGATCTGCCTGCCAACACAGCTTATCACAAGATATCTATAGCCGACAATGGAATTGGTTTTGAGCCGGAGTATGCCGAAAAGATCTTCCAGATATTCCAGCGCCTGCATGGAAAGTCGGAATACCCTGGCTCCGGCATTGGCCTGGCTATCTGCAAACGTATTGTAGACAATCATAAAGGTGCTATATACGCAGAAAGCAAAGAGGGAGAAGGTGCTATCTTTGTAATACTTCTCCCTGCACAACAATAAGATATCCAAATGCCTGATACCAAAGGACAAACCAGAATATTGATAGTAGATGATGATGAGGACGACTACATCATTACCAGTGAATATATAAAGCACATTCCTCGCGGGAACTTTAAGATAGACTGGTGTCCAAAATACACTGATGCTCTCCAGCATATGATCAGCCACAATTATGATTTGTACTTCGTTGATTATCGCCTGGGTGCCCGATCGGGTGTTGATCTGCTTAAGGAGGCCCTATCGAATAACTGTGAAGAACCGATCATTCTGCTTACCGGTAAGGGTAACTATGAGGTAGATATTGAAGCGATGCAACTTGGAGCGGTTGATTACCTGATAAAAACCGACCTGAGCACAGAAAAAGTAGAACGGTGTATCCGTTATGCACTTGACCGTTCAGCCACCATGAAGGCGCTGAAGGCTAATGAACGGAAATACAGGGAGATATTCGAAAAATCGAAAGACCTGGTATTTCTTGCTGATGAAACACTGGATTTCAAAGACGTGAATAACGCCTGTCTTAGCATCGTTGGTTATGAAAAGGAAGAACTGATGCAAATGAATCTCTGCGATCTGATAGAACAGGCACAGCACAGAAAATTCATTACACAGCAGCTACAGGCGGGGAAAGATATCAACGATTGGGAGGTAATGCTGGTTGCCAAGAACGGAGAGAAGAAGTACTGCCTTATTTCGGCCAATAGGGAGGAAAACTATAACGCACCTCCCTTTGTGCAAGGAATAGTGCATGACATCACCAACCTTAAAAAGATGGAAAAGGCTACTCTCCAGGGCGAAAAGCTGGCTGCTGCCGGCCGCCTGGTGCGTACACTGGCTCATGAAGTGAGGAATCCGCTCAACAATATCACGCTATCCATAGAGCAAATGCAGCAGGACCTGCAAGACGATGCGTCCAGGATATACATGGATATAATCAACCGGAACAGCAGGCGCATCAGTGATCTTATCAGCCAGCTGCTGACGACATCAAGGCCTTCAGAAATTACACTGGAGCCGAGTCTTTTTCAGTCGATACTAGACGAGGTGATCACCGCTTCTATTGATAGGCTAACGCTCAATAAGATGAAGCTTCGTGTGAACTACCCTGAAGTGCCTGTTAAGATTATGGCAGATGCAGAGAAGTTGAAGCTGGCTTTGCTCAACATAGTAGTGAATGCTATAGAGGCTATGAAAGAAGAAGTGGGTGAGCTGACTATTTCTGCTAATATTACTGATGATAGTGTAGTGCTGCGCATTGCCGACAATGGTTGTGGCATAAGTGAAGAGCATATTTCCCGTTTGTTTGAGCCCTACTTTACCCAGAAAAGAAATGGCGTTGGCCTCGGTCTTGCGTTTACGCTTAATATATTGCAGTCCCATAAGGCAAATATAGAGGTGAGTTCTATAGAGGGCCAGGGGACAACGTTCGTCATAGTTTTTCCGTTATCTGACAAATTTCCTCAAGCCGAACAACGTGTAAGCGAGAGCGTAGGCGGCTAGCGATTAAAGGAAAACAATTCAGCATCTTTATTTTCCTTTCCTGATATTATGTCACAGATTATTTTAGCGGCTACGAGGCTGAAGGTAATGCCATTGCCACCAAAGCCAAGGGCAAAATAGGTATTGGGCGTTTCCTTTAGCGTGCCTATGTAAGGCAGACCGTCTGCGGTGCCCGCAAAAGTTCCGGCCCAGCGAAAATCTGTGCGGATGGGTATGTTGGGGAATTTTTTTTTGAAAGCATTTTCAAGTTGTTTGGCTTTTCTTTTTACAGAGGCGTCGCGCTTGTCGGGATTATAGAAATCATCATCCTTGCCGCCTATCAGTATCCGGTTATCGCCGGTAATGCGGTAGTACATGTAGGGCATGGCAGTTTCCCATATAAGGCTTCGTTTGTGCCATAGCAGTTTTTTGTCCACTGGTTCGGTTACAATGGCATAAGTGGAGTATAACTTGGCAACTTTAAAAGGAATATAGTGGATACTTTCGTAGCCGCAGGCAATGACCAGTTTCTTCGCTTTGATTGTGTAACCGGTATCGGTATTAAGTAACACTCCATCTCTTTTGTGGTATATTTTAGTCACATTGGTGTTGTCATATACCTGGTTGCCCATCCTGAGGCAGGATTGCAATAGGTGATGAGTAGCAAAGTATGCATCAGCTTCTGCAGCATCAGAGGAAAGTAAAGCAGCCTTAGCTTCTAAACCAAAGAGCTTTCTAATCTCTTCGGTTTCAAGCCATCTGAGTTTGAAGCCATGTTTTTTTCGCAACTCATATTCTCTTCTTAAAGGTTCTATGTCTTTTCTATGCGAGGCATATTGCAGGCTGGGCCGCAGTTTGAAGCCAACATGTTTTGAGAATGGTGCGCAGGTCCGGCGCAGTTCATAGATCGCTTCAAGACAAAGCTGGTAGCAGCGTACAGCATTAACTTCTCCCATTTTTTCGGCCAGATCATGCATGGGGGTGTCTATTTCATATTGCAGAAGAGAAGTGCTGGCTACGGTACTGCCCATCGCTGCATGCCGCCTATCTGCCTGGACTACTTTGTACCCGGCTTTACCGAGGTAATAGGCGGTAAGCGTACCGCTTATACCGGTTCCAATGATCGCGATATCTGCGGATACATCCTTCTGAAGTGAGGGATAGCTGTGAGGAATACCATTTCTCATCAGCCAATAGGGATGCTCAGAAATAAGGTCCATCCGATGAATTTTGCAGTAACCTGAACAATTTCATGCCATTATGCCTGAGCTTACTGTGCTTACTCGTCCGCTG
>DASPNB010000271.1:0-3551 GCA_035626755.1 Flavipsychrobacter sp. | reverse complement strand
CTAAATTTAATAAAAGCAAGTCAAATCCTTACTTTTGAACGCGCAAAAAACCTTAATGCATTTCTAAACATGCGATTATCATTAGAGGCTGTAGTACCTATTCCGCTGAGGGAGAAAGTGAATTCATACAGTTCAGGGGTGTGGAAACAGAGCCTGGAATTGAAAAAGGGAGAGCGCGTTTTCGTTCAGGCACCATCAGGCACCGGGAAAACAACACTGATACATATACTTTATGGCATGCGCCAGGACTATACAGGCACCATATACTGGAATGCATTGAATATGGCGGCTATCAACAAAGAGGAACAATCGAACCTGAGGGCCAATTATCTTTCTGTTATTTTCCAGGACATGCGCCTTTTTCCTGAGCTTACGGCATGGGAGAACCTGGAGGTAAAACGCAGGCTAACAGACACAGCCACAGAACAACAGGTGGAAGCTTGGCTGGCCAGGCTGGGCGTGAAAGACAAAAGGGACTCACTCGCCAGGACACTCTCTTACGGAGAGCAACAGAGGATAGCGATTATACGCGCCTTGCTGCAACCCTTTGAATGGCTGCTGATGGATGAACCTTTCAGCCACCTGGACATTAATAACCGAAACAAAGCAATAGAGCTAATAGCAGAAGTTGTGGAGATGAACAGCGCAGGCATGATACTGGCCGACCTCGACGAAAACGAATACTTTCCCTACTCAAGAAGAATATGGCTGTAAGACAAGCAAACAGGAACAAACTACTGAGGAAACTGCTACTGCGCAACAACGGCGGAGCGGGAAGGATGTGGGCTTCTCTTATTTCGCTGTGTATAGGCACTACCCTGCTCTTGCTGTCGGTAATGATATGGTGGAATTTTCAGCAGCTGCTGGAAGGAAGAGAAGCCAACGACAGCCTGGGCTCTACTTTTCTACCCGTGAGTAAGAAGATCACTAATAACATGATGGGCAAAAAAGGTGCAAGCCTTTTCAGCACACAGGAGATAGACGGATTGAAAGCAGCACCACAGGTACAGGATGTGGGACAACTTACGTCTAACCGCTTTCCCGTATACGCAGTACTGAATGCCGATGTGGGATTTGCCACAGATATGTTCCTTGAAGCAGTGCCCGACAGGTTTATAGACAACAAGCCTGAAGACTGGTATTGGCAACCGAGTTCGCAAAGAGTGCCACTGATCGTTTCGGCGCAATTTCTTGATCTGTATAATTATGGGTTTGCGCCGAGCCAGGGATTACCCCAGCTTTCGGAATCATCCATCATGTCACTCGCATTTGAGCTGAGAGTTGGACCGAGAGAAAGGCCCGAAATATATACAGCACGCGTAGTAGGATTCTCTGACCGGATAACGTCCGTACTTGTACCGCAGTCATTTATTGACTATGGCAACCAGTTGTATGCAGGCCAGGTAACTATATCGCCATCAAGACTGATCGTAAAAACAAAGGACCCCTCCGATAAGAATTTTGTGAAATTCCTGGAAGACAAAGGATACAATACCAATTCCGAACAACTACGCTGGAACAAAGTTCGGGTGATAGTTGAGATAGTAACTGCAGCCACCGGATTGCTGGCCATATTGCTATTGGGTATAGGCGCACTGGTATTTGTACTTTTTATAGAATTGACCATTTCAAAAGCGCAGGCATCAATTACCTTACTGCTGGAGCTGGGCTACAGCCCCCGCTACCTGAGCATTTTTATGATACGCCGCTTCTTCCCGATGCTTATCGCTACCCTTTTAGTATCAATGGCGCTGGCAACAGCGGCACAGATGCTTAGTTCAGACTTTATTAAATCTCAAAACCTGGTTATATCCAATATCCCCGGCTGGCCTGTATGGGCAGCTCTTGGCGTGAGTACAGTTTTCCTCCTGACTTTGGTTAGCAGGAGCATTATACGTGCCATAGGCAAAAATTAAAATACAGTAGTATGAAGTACGCCTTAAACCTGATAATAGCATTATCGTTCTGCCTGAATGCTGCAGCAAAAGACAAAGACCTGGCAATAAAAAAGCAGGAAGGAATAGTGGGTAAGGACCTTTTGCACAACACCCCTTTAAACTGCCTCCAGTTCCAACTGCCATACGAAATATTCTCCTGGAAACATGACTCTGCCCGGCAGGAGATCATCGTATTACTCAGGGACAAAGGCATGAACCTCAACCGCGGTTACCTTTCCATCTTCGATATGAAGACAAACTCCTTCCGCTGGGAAATGCCCGTGAGCACTTTTGACATTTTCACCTGCCGCGATCGCGTGCTGGTCACCAGCAGCGCCGCCACACTCTGCTACAACAGGGCCGATGGCCAACTGCAATGGAGAGCAGAAGAAATACGCATCCGCCATGTAGATACGCTGAATGAAATAGGCATTTCATCGCTCGGAAAGGGACTGGACCTGAAGACTGGCCAGATAATATGGACCAAAAAACTGAGAGGCGATGACTACCTGGAAGACTATGTGCAACTGAATGACACAACAATAGCAGCTTTCGCGAACGGGCTGCATGTTTTCAACAGCCTGACCGGTAAAGGCATTACCGTACCGGGAAAAACAGAGAAAAGAGACGTAGGTGCAGCCGTGGCTATGGGTATAGTTGGCGGACTGCTGGGAGGAGTAGTGGGAGGCATGCTGCTGTATTCCGTGACAGACAAAAAAGAGGTACACGGCACCTCGCGTTTGTTACAGGCCGGAGATAAATGTTACTTCACCATGATGAACAGTATAGGCTGTGTGGACATAGCTAGCAAGCTAGTCCTCTGGGATGAAGCCCTGGACCCGCAATGGTCGAGCAGCTGCAGTATGTACCTCTATGATGGAAAGCTGGTGCTGATAAATGACGGCATGGTGCCCGGCGAAAAAAACGAGAAGAAACTGAGCGGCAGGGCCTACATGGCTGTTTATGACCAAGGGACCGGTGCGCAGCTATACGAAGAGGAACTAAGCCGCTACTATGGCGCACTGCGCGATAAAAAGCTGGAAGATGATACCCTCACGTTTATCTACATACGGACTGTCGTAAAAATGAATATTAAGAACAGGGCGGTAGCGCTGAAAAAAAGAAACCCTGATATAGAAAGCTACTATCACTATTTTGTTGATACTTCCAATACATATATCGCCCGGAGTGATGCACGATTCAAACGCTTCAATGAAGTGTATCCTGAGGTGCGCGAAGCTATCGTTGACAGCAAACATGACATCATTCTACTGGACAAAAACTATGACCAACTGATGAAACTTAATTCCGAAGCGCTATGCCCAAAGGTAGCCGGCAACGGGACGTATGACCTACTGGTAAAGGGAAAGAACAGCTACTTACTCTCCCAGGGACAAACAGTTGGTGAACTCACTACCAAGGCAAAGGGACTGCTGGTAGATAATAAGTACTATTATTTTGATGACGAGGTGATGAATGTGGTAGAACTGGAAAAGTTACTACCATAACCCTACAGGTTGTAAATTGTCCACATGAGATCTCTCTTCCTTATACTTCTCCTACTGAGATGCATTACTTTTTCTTTCGCAGAAGGAAAAGAGGACAAGAAGTATG
>DASPNB010000270.1:0-6891 GCA_035626755.1 Flavipsychrobacter sp. | reverse complement strand
CTCTCCCGCAATGCTGCGGGACAGGCTGCTCACCATGACATGCAGTTTTTAGCTTTGGTCGCACGGAGTTCTCCCGGCAGTTACAAACTGCCACTATCTACAGCCACAAGTCAGCAGCGCACAAGAGCAGAGCGACAGACTTGCGGCGGCGGGGAGGACATAGTTGGAAACTATGCCCAGCGTGGGGCTATGCCCATCGTGGGGATAGTCACGAAAAATTGCTAAATTGGTATAAATTGATTTTATGAGTTGGTTCAAGTCAGAAGAATTTGACATGTTACTCAAATTGGATGAGTCATTGTCGGATGTTTTTCTACATTTCATTGATTTGCAAAATCTTAATGTTGTTAAAAGCAGGAATTTGGATCTGGTCAATTCTGCAAAATTTGACTATTGTATAGTAGTAGCTGTAAGAGGAACCAGCAAAGAAAAAAACGAAGAATGTTACATAGCGGGGATTTTAAATGGAGAGTTAAATAAATGCGATAGCTTAATATTGAACGGATGGTCACTTGTTATAAGTAATGGTTGGCGAAGGGGTAGCTATACAGGATATTATATCAATATGCAAACGTGTTCGTTTGCTTTTTCGGTCATGGATCCAGATAAGAGGATTGCTGTAAAGAACGAGCAGTATATCGATGTGTTGGATTCCAAGAAAATCCAGAACTTCTTGGTTAGTACTTTTTTACCGCTTACGGGTTACAGAGATTATTCATTAAAATTACTAGATGATAGACTTACGTCTATTGAGAGAAAGTTAGATCAGTTACTAAAATCTGATGTTGAGGCTTAGAACGTATCTTTTGACGTTTGTAAAAGTAAATAGCCTTCCCGTTCAGGTGCTCGATGCAGCTTAGAAATGCCGATGTGGCGGACCGAAACAATTTTATTTCAGCTTGGTCGCACGGAATTCCGTTTGCAAAACGGCTTGGAGTTCGAGATGCCCTTCGGAACATCGCGAACAACAGGGGCATCTTATTTTAACTGTATACGGACTGAGTGGAAAATGCTGTCTTTTGTCTTTTCGAATGTTGTATCGCTATTTTTAGCTCTACGATTCGTTAGTTTTAAGTAAACAAGTTCATCGCCGATATTGGTGATTAACTTATCGGTCTCGAAGTCCGCCTCTTCTAGAAAGTAGTGAAAATACCCAAAGCTTAAGTTCCCCATTTTGATTATGGTATCTGTGAACACAGCATAAGTTCTCATATTCGGCGCGTCAATCAATTCATAGTCGTAGTAATCTTTGAAGTTTCGCCCTTTTTGAGTGTTAGCGAAGCTATACATAACTACGAGCTCAGCGGTGCTGTCGTCGGTTCGATATATTGTTCGTACAAAGCCGGCCTCATTGTAAGCGATGGTGTCCTGAGGAACTTGATGGAACAAAGCTGGTTTGTAAAAATTGATTGTATAAGTAGGAGTACTAACATACACGTTTGTATAGCTGTTCTTAGCACAGCCAGTTGCTAGTAGTGAAAGGAGTAAAAGTAAGAAGCGTATTTTCATTGGCCAGGACATATCCGGTGGACAAATTTAGTTCGTTTTGTTAGATCGGAGCAGTAGAGGCAGGGCTGGACCTAAATTGCTATCTTTAATTTATGAGACTTCGCCCTGCTGTAATATTTCAGCTCATTTTTCTGTTTTATTCAGTGACAGCTACAGCGCAGAGTAGAGCCGAACAATATGAGACAGCTGTAAAGCGTTTCTCAGGCTGCTACCAGTCGGGAATAGAAAGCGATGGCTTTTTGAGACTTAATGCAGACGAAACATTTACCTGGACGAAAGATAAGCCGCGAGCGGGCAAATGGGAAATGAAGAATGTATTTGGGATACCGTTTCGGGCGACAATAATAATCTTGAGGTTCGAGGAGGGAAAGAAAGAGAAGTATGAGATTGATGACGGGGCCAATTCCGGTAAAAAGGCTATCGCGTTGAGAGGGAAATGGGAGATGAAGGAAACGGTGTGTAAATGAGCAGTGGTGTTTGTATGCGCCGATCAGAAGATCGGTTACCTTAAGTAGTCACGGGAGCTCCCGAAATGCTTCGGGATGAACTTCCGCGCCAGATGGGGGGGCTGAACCGGGATTTATGGGATTAGTTAGATTTTTTGAGATTGGCTCGTTGCTCAGCTGTGCCATGGTTCGGCTCCGCTCACCATGACATGCAGTTTTCAGCTTTGGCCGCATGGAGTTCTCCCGGCAGTTGCAAACTGCCACTATCTACAGCCACAAGTCAGCAGAGCACAAGGGCAGGGCGACAGACTTGCGGCGGCGGAGGGAAATTTGTCTGAACTGGAATTTATGGGATTAATTGAATTTTTGAAATGCTGCAGATTGTGTTTGTAAACGCCGTTCTCGTGTATCCGCGTTGCAAACGCGGACGAGTGGAGGCCAGATGGGACTGAAACTCGCCGATCAGGAGATCGGTTACCTTGAATAGACACGGGAGCGCTCCGCTGAACTCCCGCGCCAGATGGGGAATTATTTATCCATCTGGCTGCAGCTGGTGTCGTTACAATAGTATCGTATTTCGCTTTCCGCAGCGTTTTCGTTGTTGTATTTGAATGTTACGAGTCTCCAATAAGTTTCTTTCCATCTTACCGTATCTATGTCGCGTGAGGTAGCGTATGTAATGCACGGAATCTCTTTGTTGCTTGCTGCATAATCCTGCACTAGTCGTTCGTACGCGACGGTAGTTCCTGGTAATTTCACCCAATTTATATCGTTGGATTCCGGACCATAAATCAAACGATCATTTTGGGTCCTGCATCTCATTTCTGTACCTACACCGAAAGTGAAGTCATCTAATATGGCAAACATGACAAGAAACGCAGGTATTACGCATTGTATATAAAACGCCACGTTGTGCACCTTTAATTTGCTTATGTAAGCTACTAGTGCTGCCACAACGTAGGAAATTCCTAAGAGTAGTACTGCAATTAGCAATGCGATCCAAACGGACCGAAAGATATCACCCTGGTTAACAGCGACGAATATTATCCAGAAAATGAAATGAAAGAGGGCAAAATAAAGGTTCTTTTTCACGTCGAATGAAGGTACAATATTGCGCTGATAATATAGAGAGGGCCAGAAGGTATCGCAAGTCGAAAAGACTTGCCACCAGCTTTGACACAAGTCGAAAAGACTTGCGCCAGTGGGGTTCTCCCGGCAGTTACAAACTGCAACTATCCATAACCACAAGTCAGCCGCGCACAAGGGCAGGGCGACAGACTTGCGGCAGCGGGGGAACTACCACTTTTTTAGACCTACAAGTAATTTTTTTACTTTGTCATAGTCTATTCTGGTCGGCTCGGTTAACTGAACTCCAATTTTGGGATGTGGTGGTATGACATAAACTTTCCTCAATACGTCCTTATCTTTCTTAGAATAGTTAGAGTAGTTCAATCTAAAGAAGAATAGTAAGGTATCTTGCCGATGTATGTTGTCATCAAAAACTGCCCAAAAGTCAATCGATTTATCCTTGTATAATAGATACGTTTCATTAATTGTACTGCCTTCTAATTCCTCAACAAAACTCAGTTTTTGCCCACTCTTTTTTAATATAATGAAGTAGTTTTGAAGTTCCCTCGCAATGGCATTGTTATAGACACTGACTCTCGTGCTTAGTATTAAATTTCTGGAGCTATCTAGCCGAAACGTAGGGTTCGGATGTGAGGGATAATACTCAACATCGACGATAGGAAAATTGTTAACATTGGCAGTGGTGTCTACGTATGTATTATTGAACTTGTTGACAATTGTTTGGTTGTCTGAAATGAAAACAGATTTAGCGTAAGGAATATCTGTACTATATGTTTTTCCTTTTTTATTTACATGTTTATTTTGACTAAAAGTATGTAAAGGAATAATCAGCACCGATATTAGGGAGATGAAATAGCGCATTTTATTGATATACTTTTTCGGCCTTACCAATATTAGTATTGTATTGAGTGTTTGTGCTTCGATCACCACCCACAATTGACTGGTTGTTAGTGGTGTCTTTTACGATTAGAGGTATCTCAACAGTATCGGTTTTATAAATAATTTTAGGCGAAGCAAGATTGTGATATGCGAGCGACAGTATATGCATACCTAAAGCAAAAAGAATGGCTACAAATGCTCTCATCATCCAACGAATAATTCTTTGGGCTTTTACGTCTAAATCTCTATAAGAGTCAATTAATTTTTCAAAGGGTCTTAGCCAATTCAAAACATATTTTTTTTGTTGAATAACGAAGTTACTTATTCTAATGTTTGGATAAATTTTCTTGCCCACCTATGTGGATAACTCCTACCTAAAACTGAGGCCGATTTTTGTTATTTTGTAGGTATCGGAAAACGGTGAAAAAGGGTCTAGAAATTGAAATTCTCTCATTTACATAATCATACGCAGTTTTCGCTCCTGGATGGGGCTTCTAATATCGCACGGCTGTATAAAAAGGCGGCGGAAGATAATATGCCGGCAATGGCCATTACTGACCACGGTAATATGTTCGGGGCTTTTGAATTTGTGGCGGAGGCCTGGAAGAATAAGAAGGTAGTCGGCACGGACGAGAACGGCAAGGAGATAACGGAGCCTGTGGTGAAGCCAGTGGTGGGCTGTGAGTTCTACCTGGTGGAGAACAGGCATAAGCGTACCTTCAGCAAAGAGGATAAAGATGTGCGTCGTCACCAGCTGCTGCTGGCCAAGAACGAGGTGGGCTACCAGAACCTGGTGAAGCTTTGCTCGCTGGGCTTTATAGAGGGTCTGTACGGTAAGTACCCGAGGATAGACAAGGAACTGCTGCTGCAACACCATGAAGGGCTGATAGCTACTACCTGTTGCCTGGGCGCAGAAGTGCCGCAGACGATACTGAAGAAAGGCGAGGAAGAAGGGGAGAAGGTATTCAAATGGTGGCTGGACCTGTTCGGGGAAGACTACTATGTAGAGTTCCAAAGACATGATATACCGGAGCAGGTAAAGGTGAACGAGGTACTGGTGAAGTTTGCCCGGAAGTACAATGTGCCGATAATAGCTTCCAACGACTCCCACTATGTGGACCAGGCGGACTATAATGCGCATGATATCCTGCTGTGCATTAATACAGGTGAGAAGCAGAGCACGGAGAAGATGAAGGATTTTGACGATGATGGCGGCTCCGTGAGGGATAAGCGTTTCGCGTTCTACAATGACCAGTTCTACTTCAAGAAGACGGAGGAGATGCTGGACCTATTCGCCGATATACCGGAGGCGATAGACAATACCAACCTGATAGTAGAAAAGATAAAGCCGCTGAAACTGGAGCGGGACATACTGCTGCCGCACTTTAAAGTGCCGGCGGAGTTTCATGACGACCAGGACTCTTACCTGGCCGACATAACCTGGAAAGGGGCGCATGAGCGCTATAAGGAGATAACGCCGGAAGTGGAAGAGCGGATCAACTTTGAGCTTTTTACCATCAAGACGATGGGTTTTGCCGGTTACTTCCTTATTGTATCTGATTTCATAAAAGCAGGCAGGGACCTGGGGGTTTTTATCGGTCCGGGCCGTGGGTCGGCGGCAGGGTCGGTAGTGGCCTATTGTACGGGTATCACCAATATAGACCCGATAAAGTATAACCTGCTGTTCGAGCGTTTCCTGAACCCGGAACGTAAGAGCATGCCCGATATAGACACGGACTTTGACGACGTAGGCCGCCAGAAGGTGATAGACTACGTGGTGGAAAAATACGGGCAGCGACAGGTGGCGCATATTGTGACCTATGGTACCATGGCGGCGAAGAGTTCTATAAAGGATGTGGCGCGTGTGCTGGACCTGCCACTGCCGGACAGCAATGCACTGGCCAAGCTGGTTCCGGAGCGGCCCGGTATATCGCTGAAGCGGATACTGAATGCACCACTGAAAGGCGAGGGCAGCCTGGAACAGAAAGAAGGCCTGGGCGCGGAAGAAATAACAGCAGTGGAAGTGCTGCGCAAGATGCGTGCTGATGACAACATTCAGGCACGAGTGCTGAAAGAAGCGGAGAAGCTGGAAGGATCGGTGCGGAACACGGGTATACATGCGGCGGGTATCATCATTGCGCCAAGTGACCTGACCGACCTGATACCTGTGTGCAGTGTAAAGGATGTGAATTTGCTGATCACACAGTTTGAAGGGAACATTATTGAGAATGCCGGTGTTATTAAGATGGACTTTTTGGGGTTGAAGACCCTGACCATTATAAAAGATGCGCTGGAGCTGATAAAACGCAACTACGGAATAGAGATAGATATAGATACTATTCCGCTGGATGATGAGAAGACCTATGAGCTGTACCAGAGAGGAGATACGAATGGTACTTTCCAGTTTGAAAGTGCGGGTATGCAGAAGTACCTGCGCGAGCTGAAGCCGGATAGCTTCAATGACCTGATTGCGATGAACGCCCTGTACCGTCCCGGGCCGCTGGAGTATATACCCAACTTCATTAAACGTAAGCACGGGCAGGAAGTGATCAGCTATGACCTTCCTGAAATGGAAGAATACCTGAGCGATACCTATGGTATCACCGTTTATCAAGAGCAGGTGATGCTGCTGAGCCAGAAACTGGCGGGCTTCAGTAAGGGTGATGCGGACGTGCTGCGTAAGGCCATGGGTAAGAAGCAGAAAGCGGTACTGGATAAAATGAAAGGCCAGTTTGTGGAAGGGGCGAAGGCCAAGGGACACCCGGAAGATAAACTGAATAAGATATGGACAGACTGGGAAGCATTTGCCCAGTATGCCTTCAATAAATCGCACTCTACCTGCTATGCTTTCGTGGCCTACCAGACGGCTTACCTGAAGGCGCACTACCCGAGTGAATTCATGGCGGCGGTACTGAACAACCAGGGCAGCATAGACAAGATAAAGTTCTACATGGAAGAGTGCCAGAGG
>DASPNB010000269.1:0-4402 GCA_035626755.1 Flavipsychrobacter sp. | reverse complement strand
GTTTGCCGCAGGGCAGAGAGACTGTGTGTGGGAATGCAACAGAACGATGAATATGTGCCCGAACTGGTGATACAATACCTCAACAGGCTGTCGGACTTTCTATTCGTCATGGCGAGACATTTGGGGCATTTAAATGGCGCTGCCGAAGTCCCCTGGAGACCAAGAGTATAACGTTCATCCTATTTCAATAAGACACATAAAAGAAAACCCCTCTCGGCTGAGAGGGGTTTTCTTTATTTCGTAAGGTATTACCTGACAAGTGTCACGTTACCTTGATATGTCTTTTGTTTCCCGTCCGGTACAGCGACACGGATGAGGTAGCTATAAGTTCCGGGATCCTGCGGAGTGCCTTTGTAAGTACCATCCCAGCCTTTAGTATTGTCGGTGCTGTTGTAAATTTCTTTACCCCAACGGTTGAAAACACGGAACTCAATAAGCCTTTGGTACTTCATATTCACCAGTCGGAAGACATCATTTTTACCATCCCCGTTCGGACTGAACACTGAAGGAACGAATTCGTCCATAGTGTAGTCGATGTTCACATTTACCTGGTTGGTATCGCGGCAACCCCACTCATTAATACCTATTACAGTGTAGTTAACAGGCTCAAGACCGTTAGCGGTTGGCGCTTTGATGTTCGGATTATCCAGGTGGGTCGTTGGTGTCCATACATAGTACAGAGCATTGTTAGCCCAAAGCTGAACCCTGTCGCCATACTTAATGATCTGGTCGTCGATGCTTTCCAGGAATACATGCGGATATGTATGTATGTGGAGGGTATCTCTGCTAAAGCAGCCCCAGGTAGACTCGGTCACTTTTACGTAGTAAGTATAATCTGCATGGTCAGTGTTGAACGTAGTCCAGAAGTATGGCTCCTGTGCATTTGCATTGTCAAGGTGTATACTTGGTGTCCACTCAGAACTGTACGTACCACCCTCAGGTCCAACATCCATTTTAATTTGCAGAGGCTCGTGCAGACACAGAGCAGTATCCGGCATCAGGTAGATGTCTGGTATCTTGATAGCGTGTATTGTGATCTGATCCGTATCGTGACATCCATACGTGTTCGTGGATATCATCGTATACGTATAGGTTGCGTTTTGATCCACAGTGGTATGATAAGTAGGTTCCATTGCCTGGGGATCGCTCAGGTATGTGCCCGGAGACCACTGGTAAGAAGATGTAGCTTCCATTGACTGCGGCGTAACTATCACATCCAGTTGCAGGAAGTCATTAGTACACACGCTCGTGTCAGAGATTCTGATGTCACCAATAATACCAGGGAACGCTTCTATGGTAATCGAATCAGTACCTAAGCAACCGTGCGGAGTAGTAACACTCAAAGTATAGCTAAATACGCCCGATCCATTATAGTAAAAGTTCGGCGATAGTGCTCCTGGATTGTCGATATTGCCATCCACAGGCGTCCATGAGTAGTTGTAAGGGCTATTAGGCGGATCTACCGTTGCAAGTAATGGCACAGGCTCAGTGACACACAACGCCGTATCGTTCATAACAATATTTACTAACGGATTCGGTTCGATAGAAACAGTTACCTGCCTGCTTATATCAGGGCAACCCGGATATGAGGCCGTAACGGTGTAAGTAGTAGTTAGCACAGGCAGCACCCATGTAAGTGTATCAATTGGATTACCAACCGTTCCACTTGGTGTCCATAGATAATTGTATACCGAGTCACCGGTTACATGCACAACGGTAGTGTCCACAGCTCCCTCGCAATAGAATGTATCGCGGCTCAGCAGGTTCATATATAGTGAGTCACGAATTGGGATCTTTATACTATCCTTAGGATTGAGTGTATCACGGGTGCAGCAGTTAAGCAAATAAACATTGAGTGTGTCCGTCTTCACACTGTCCAGCCAGCCCGTTACAGGGTTCCAGTAATTAAAAGTTTCCTGTATGCCATCTAGCAAAGGCACAACTGAGAGACTTCCACTTACTACGTTGGCCGGGATCATTAATGTGTCAGGTAGGAGGTTAACATCTACACCGTTAACGGCAGTACCGCTGTAGTGGAAACAAAGTTTTTTAGTCCGATGCAGGGAAGTGTCGTGAGAGAATATAATGTCGAGCGGAGTACAACCTTCGATGAGATAACCACCTTGGGACTCTACTAACCCAGCAAGATCAAATGATGTTGAGTCAACCGAAAAGCTGTTTTCTTTTAAGAATACCGCAGATTGGAGCGCGTTATCCGTTCCGTTCGCTATCCCCATCCACAAATGGTACGTATCACAAGGTTGAATAGTAGCAGTAGCTGTCAATACTTGTGTAAAACCGTTTAGTGCAACAGTAGTACCTCCATTATTAGAAACAAAATATTGAGTAAACGGTGAGCCTGGGCCCATATTAGTACACATAGGGCCAGGATTGGTACTGCCGTTTATACTATTGATACTTATAGGAATGTTAGTATTAGGTACTACCGCAATGTTTTGATTCCCCACAATACCTGGTCCTGATACTATAAAAGCAAATACGTCTGCATAGTTAGAACAAGCCCAAAAATCATATTCTTCTGAGCCGAATACGAAATCAAAATGCATGTCAGAAATTGTATCAATGTCCGAAGTGAAATCAAATTCAAGGATGCAGGCAGTAAGTGTAGGCACGCCAGCTATGGCAGTTAAAATTGGACTACCCGGGCCAGTAGTACTTTGTCCAACACCCTGCGATTCAGGACCAGCCAAATCAGCGACAGTACCCGACGACAATATAATACCACCATCTAGGCCTAAATTGCTCGGACCTGTTAGATCAAATACGCCGTTATGCTGGCCAGGGCAGTTCAAGACCGGGTTTAGTACTGTAACATTTGCTCCTACAAACTTTTGGATTAATGCATTCATCCCTGGATTTGGAGTAATTCCAAGCTGAGCCTTTGCACTAAAACATAATGCAATACTCAAAACCATAAATGTGACAGTTCTTAAATAAAGAATTAGGTGATATTTCCGAGTAAAAAACTTCTTCATGATATTTCTTTTCAATCCTACCAAAATTACAGAAAAAAATGAAATGTTAATTTAGCTATTGAGCTAGTCATAGAAAGACATAAAGAATCTATCTATGGTTGGGTGTTCTAACCTGAAAAAAATATAATTAGTTATTTGATATTAAATTATATTAGATGTAGCGCATCTACGGTTTTGTCACAATAGGAACTGCGTGCGCGTCTTATAAAAAAAGCCACCTTGTAGGTGGCCTCAATAATCTTTTTTAATGGTGGTGATGTGTAGCATGGGGGTCGGGAAGTTTGAAGAACTCTTCTTCTCCTACTTCTTTATCCTCGACCGCAAACTTTGTTTCCAGGAACTGGAAAAGCCTATCGAAGAGCAAGCGGCGATAGGTTTCGTCGAGGGTCTTCTGATCCTTAGCAACCTTTGCCATATAGCCTTCCATCCACGGAGCATCTTCATCAGAATCCATACCGAAGTATGCCAAAACCCTTGTTTTGATGTCGTTGTTCACTTCTTCCAGACTTACTTCAATGTTATTTTCAGCAATGATCTTGTCTGAGATCAAAGTCCAAAGCAGTTGGTGTATAAAACCAGGGAATTCCTTTTCTACTTCATCAGCTGATTTCGGCTTTTCACCACCTTCTCTCAGCCAGCGTTTCAGGAAAGATTCCGGCAGTTGCAGCGGTGTATTGTGAACAAGCAACTCATACATTTCGTTTTGCAGGCGTTCGCGTGAAATACGATCATACTCCTTGCTGAGTTCCGTACGGATACGCTGCTTGAAATCGGCTTCAGAAGTAATGACTTCGTTAGGGAATATTTGCGAATAAAGTTCAATATCCAGGTCGCGCGGCTGCAACAGGCCGACTTTAGTAATAGTCAGTTTGAAATACTGCTCAGCGCCTTCTACGCCTTGTTTCAGCGGATCTCTCATGAACGACTGCAGCTCTGCACCTTCAGCTATATCCGTAGGACGGAATACAACTGCATCATTGGTCCCTTTACCCATCAGCATCGTTTGCAGCTTAGAGGGAATCTTTTCCATCAGGGCAGTATCTTCCAGCTTAGCAGCACCATCCGGCACATTACCTGCTGCATCGCAAACCTCATAAGTGCTGTAGATGATGTCATCTTTGCCGGTCACCTTTTCCATATCCTCTACCTTACCGTAGCGGCGCCTGATACGCTCAATCTCGTCCTCCAGCATCTTGTCCGACACAGATATCTTATAGCGGCTCAGCTTTGTTTTACCATCGAGGGCAGGGATTTGAAAATCAGGCTTTAAGCCGACTTCAAAAGCAAAATCTACATCAGCAGGATTGTTCATATCCAATGTAGAAGGCTGCTCATTAGGCAATATCATCGGCTGGGCGAAAATCGAGAGCTTTTCACTGCCCAGGTATTCCTCCAGTTTACGGCCG
>DASPNB010000268.1:0-10163 GCA_035626755.1 Flavipsychrobacter sp. | reverse complement strand
TTCATGGGCGTCTTTCCGGAAAGACGCCACGCAGCTGTTATTCCATAAAATTAATCGCGCTTTGCCCGCTTGAGGGCCTTCTTCATATACATCAGTACTTCCTCATTGAGGTCCTCTATATAGTACATGCGGAAATAATGGTTGTGCTGGTCAGAGCCGGGAACATTGGCTATTTTGTAAAAACAGAGATTATCTTCGTAAGCGCGGTCGAAATAGAAGCAAATATCCACGAAATCCTTGCCGATGCGACGGATATCACCCAGGCGAACATCAGCGGACAACGCGATGGCCGTCTTGGTGGCTCTTATCTGCACATCGCCCAGGGCACTTAGTTCCCGCACAAAGTGGTCGTACATCGCGATTACATTTTCCGACTTACCCTTTAGAAAATCGGCTATCGATTTGTCATTACAGGAGTGCGCCTGGTGATCGCGCGTAAAAGTCCGTTTACATTTGGGACAGGTCCACATACTATAGACTTTGCTGTACTTTTTTAGGAAGCTTGGACTTAATGAGTTCGTATGACTCTGCCAGTAGTTCTTTCCACTCTTTATCCTTCAAATATTTGTAGCGCTCCACGCGCACCCATTTATTGCGGGCCATATAGGGAGCAGGAATAATGCCATCACGGTCCGTCAGGCTGTCAAAGTTCTCATCGCTTACTTTAATGGACACATCCTGTGCACCATCATCTATAGTAGTAATGCAGAACATCTTCTCTGCCACCATAAAGCATATGTGGTTCTCCCACTTTACGCCTTCTGTTGCTCCCGGAAAGGAAAGGCATATCCCGCGTAGCTTATCAAAATCCATAAGGCAAATATAAAATAGAAGTCCCACACCTTCGAGGTGTGGGACTTCCAAATTGCAGATAAAAGCTATCTTATTTTATAACGCAACCCCGCATAGATATTCCTACCCATTACCGGCCCCCAGGCCATTGCGGCGTCAAAGCCCTGCGCAAAAGGATCAGAAGCGCCTATGATAGCATCATGCTGCATATAGTTAGTGAGATTCTCGCCACCTGCATATACTTCAAAATTGTCTCCGAAACCTTTGCTCACCTGCGCATTCATCTGGAAGAATGAAGGAGAATAGCCATTCACTACCTCCGATGCATGGCTGTGATGAAGGGTCGGCACTCGCTTGGCACCCGTCCAGTGCAGGGTATAGTCAAACTTCCATTTGTTCCTTGTTTCGTATCCTACGTTCGCAAATGCCCTATGTGCAGCAATAAGCGGCTTGTCTTTCAGCGTACCGGTATAAGTCGTTTTAACATCATACCAGCGATAAGCCAAGCGGAGATCAAGGTTATGGATCAACTCATAATCGAACTGGCCTTGCAGGCTATGGGCGAAAGACTGCCCGTTAAGATTGTAGAAGCGCACCGTGTGCGGGTCTTCTACATCGATCACCACCTGGTTAGTAAAACTGGTATAGTAATAATCCACGCTAAAGGCACCATCGCGATAGTCAAGCATGAACTTCTGCGTGAGGTTCAGCCCTGTATTCCAGGCAACCTCGGCGTCCAGTCCGTATGGCTTGTTAGTACTGTTATCACCAAAGATGACGAAGAGCCTGTTGCTGGCGAGGTAGCCCATGTTCTCTGCCACAATATTGGCAGTGCGCTGTGCACGGCCGACAGACGCCCGGATGGCAGTTTTCTCATAAGGGGCATAACGCAGGTGCAGGCGTGGGGTCACAAAAGCTCCGTACAGGTTGTGATAGTCCCCACGCAGGCCTGTCACGACGTTAAACTTAGTAAGATAATTGTAAGCATATTCTACGAAAGCGCCAGGCACTACTTCTGTGCGTACAAATGTCTTATTAAGCACTTGCTCATTGTAGTTATCATAAAGGCTGCTAAGCCCTCCTTTAATGATGTGGTTGGTATTGCCGATATAACCCTGGTAGATGAGGTTAGCATAGAAAGTTTTCTGCTGAGCATCATACGAGCGCGTGCCATACATCGCATCCTGGTCGTGATAAACGCCGGAAAGCTGCAAGCCCATACTGGTACCGGGGCGCTTAAACACCTTACCGATCTTGGCCCAGCCTTCAAGGCGCTGCATATTCAGTTCAAAACCCCATGGATTCCCGGCTATCTGCTCTGTACCATTGGCGTAATCCCACTGGCCACCCGTGTTGGTAACGTAAGTGCCTTTTACACCGCCCTGTATCTCCAGTCCCTTAGGAGAGAAGTAGTACCAGCGGTTAAGGCCGACAAGTTGCTGACCCATTGGCTGGTCCAGAAAGCCATCTTTGTTTTGGTCTACTTTCATCCACTGGCTGCGGCCATGAAGCATCAGGCTGGTAGACACTTCTTCATTCAGTTTGTGACCAAGAACAATGTTACCTTCTGAACGACCCTGCGTATTCTGGTAAAGATTGAATAGCCACCGCTCACTCTCCTCTTCAAAAGGCTTTTTCAGCTCTATATTTATCTGGCCTGCAACGCTTTCATACCCATTCACCACACTGCCCGTTCCCTTGCTGAGCTGCATGCCCTCAATCCAGGTGCCGGGAGTAAAGGTGAGACCGGTTACTGAAGCAAGGCCACGGACATCAGGAATATTCTCCCGCGTTATCAAGGTATATGGCCCTGCAAGTCCAAGCATCTGTATTTGTTTGTAGCCCGATATAGCATCAGTAAAAGCTACGTCTACCGAGGGTGTGGTCTCAAAGCTCTCGCTCAGATTGCAGCAGGCAGCCTTCATCAGTTCCTTGGCGCCAATGCGCTCGGTCTTCATTGGATCGATGAGGCTGATCTCTGTACTCTTGCGCTTGCGGACAATATTAACTTCGCCAAGCTTACGCGGAGCCTCGAGGATAATCTCCAGCTCATTGTCGCCGGGCTTAAGATCAAGCGTATCGCCGGTGTACCCGACATAAGACACGACGATCGTCTTTACAGTTTCCGGCAAGGACAGGGAAAAACTACCTTTCTCATCAGAGCTGGCTGCACTTCCATTCTGCGGAGCAGCTATCAATGCCCCGGGAAGAGGTAGGAGTTTACCTTTGTTATCTTTTTCCTTTACGATGCCTTTTACTATACGGCCCGCTTCCTGCGCAGAAGCGATATGGACGGATAGCGAAAGAATAACGAAAAGGACAATACTGCATTTACTTATCCGGGAATGCACTAGTCGTTGCACTCGGTATCTTTGTACGCGCAGCATTTAGGCAATTTCTTATAAGCGGGATCTTCTGCGGCTACCTTCACTTTCTCAGACTCGTGGCCTGCTTTGGCAATGCTCTTCAGCACTGCATCCGCGGAGGTCTTTGAGGCGTCGTAGGTGAGTGTGAGATCTTTGCTGTGTTTGTCCCACTCTACGCGCTTTACTCCTTTAATAAAGGCGGCTTCTTCTATGCGTTTCTTGCATGATTTGCAATTACCCAGCACCTTATAGTGCTCGGTCACTACTCCTTTATCTTGGGCAAGGAGAGAGAAAGATGATATAATAACTGTTATAAAAACTATCAGACGTTTCATTGTATTTTGAATATTATGGTTGTGGGAATAAATGTCAACTACCCGGATATCAGGCACGGACACTAGCCATAATATGTGAAACAGGAGTGCAGCTTGTAGAGAGGTATCGATTGCCAGGGCCCCGGCGGAGCATTGGCATTATTTACTTTGGAGGTGTAATGAACTGAGCAGGCTGCACAGCCATCGAATGAAACGAATTGAACGGGAGCTATGTCAATAAAGCCGCTATTAAACTTCAGTTTGAATATCTGGTTACTGTTTTGGTCCTGCATCACCTTTGCGGTGATCACTTCGTCTTTACAGCAATCGTCCGGTTCTTCTGACTCATCACCGCAACCACCATCCTCGCAGCCATCCGTTTCGGTGTACATATTCACCGACACCAGTTCACTACCGCAATAGTGTGCATAGCATACAATACCCGAAGCTGAAAGCAGGTATATGAGCATTAGCGGTATAACGAGAAACTTCTTCATTGTTGAGCTATGACAAAGATACGGACCAGTTTGTTAATAAAATAAAAAAATGGCTTATAAGATCATGCGATTCTTTTATATTATTTTGTGGTCAGATCATGAAGAACCCTTTTAACATAGGAGATACCAGGACCTACAGTCACGTAGTTACCGCAGAGGACAGCGCCAAGTTCGAGAGCGGAGAGGTGCATGCGGTATATTCTACCTTTGCCCTCACCAGGGATGCGGAATGGAGCGGGCGGCTTTTTGTGCTGGAAATGAAAGAAGAAGGGGAAGAAGGAATAGGCAGCGGCATTACCGTAAAGCATATCTCCCCCGCCCTGCCCGGACAGGAAGTGGTCTTCACTGCGATACTAACGGCCGTAAATGGAAACGAGGTAGTGACCGACTACGTTGCCAGGGTAAATGAGCGCATAATAGCAGACGGAACCCAGTGGCAGAAGATAGTGAACAAAGAAAAGCTCAATCGCTTATTTGAATCCCTTAAGTAATCAAGGTTTCAGCATCTTAGCCACAGCTGGTAATAATCTCTCAGCCCAAATCTTATATTCTTTACCCGAAGGATGAAGGCCATCCTCAGCCAGGTATTCTTTACTGGTCCCGTTCCTGCGCGTGCTATCTGTAATATCAGTGAAGTGGCATTTGTGTGCAAGCGTTATGTCTTTCTTGGCGTTATTGTAAGCATCTATTTCGTGGGCAATTTTTGCCCGGTCGCGACCCTCTGCAAACGGTGTTACTCCCCAATCAGGGATAGAGACGACAAATACATTCTGCGTATGGCCATTGGCAAAGATGATGGCCTGGTCGAGCAGTTGGGTAAATTCCTTTTTATAGTTGTCAATATCGTGGCCGCGATATTGATTGTTCACACCTATCAGCAGCGTAACGAAAGTAAAGCTCTCGTGCAAGTTGTGCTCCCGGATCGAGGCTGCGAGTTCGTCGGTCGTCCATCCCGTTTTAGCAATGATAACAGGATCAGCAACTTTAATGCCTTGCGCATTGAGCATAGCTGCTAGTTGGTGCGGGAAGTTCTCTTTCATCGGCACCTGCTCCCCTATTGTATAAGAATCGCCTAAGGCTAAATAAGTATGTGTCATATCAATCGTTAAATAGCCGGGAAAAATGAATTACCCTGTAAACAATAACAGTCGGTAGCTGACCAATGAAGTACATGATACGATAGTTGCCTAATAACACTTCCCGGATATTATCGTCATTCCTTTCGGGAACAACCCTACCTATTCTTGGTTGTGCAGGAAGTATTTCAACTCTATCAAAAAAAGCGTCAAGGGTCTTATCAGCATAAACTTTGGAGTCCAGTCGTATAAAGTCATAGATATCTTTAAGGTCTTGCAATGCCAGCTCTGACCAGATCACTTTTTCCATTCATCAGCTCTTTTCTTCGCCTCAGAATGGTAAACAACCTTACCTTCTTCCACCTGTCTTGCTGCCTCTTCTAATTTTTCGATGACGACAAGTCGTTCAAATAAAGCATCAAGCTCAAAATCTTGCGGCATGTCTTTGATGACCTCTATCACTTTGTCTTTTCTCATAAAGTAAATTTACTGAATAAAGACCGTTTTTATATTGGTGAATTCGCGGATACCAAATATACTCAATTCACGGCCATAACCACTTTGCTTCATGCCACCGAAAGGCAGGCGCGGATCGGAGTGAACAAAAGCATTCACGAAGCAATTGCCTGCCTGCAGCTCTTTAGCCGCAATCTTTTCAGCCTTTGCGCGGTTCTTTGAAAATATCCCCGCTCCAAGACCATAGATATTGTCGTTGGCTATCCTTATCGCATCTTTCTCGTCCCTAGCCTCAATGACAGATGCAACTGGCCCGAAAAGTTCTTCATCGTAGGCTGGCATGCCTTTCCTTACATTGGTCAGCACCGATGGCGGATAGTAAGCTCCATCGCCATCAGGTATGTAACCACCGCAGAGCAATTTTGCTCCTTTGGCGATACTCTCTTCCACTTGCTTATGCAGGGAATCCCGCAGATCGATACGGGCCAGCGGACCGATCGTATTATTCTTGTCCATCGGGTCGCCGAATTTCGCAGCCTTTATTGCTTCCACTACCCGTCTTTCAAATTCATTGCGGATGGCCTTTACTGCAATGAAACGCTTTGCGGCTACGCAGCTTTGGCCGCTGTTGATAAGTCGGCCATCCACACAGGTCTTTACTGCCAGGTCCATATCTGCATCTTCCAAAATGATATAAGCGTCGCTGCCACCAAGTTCCAATACCTGCTTCTTGATGTGGCTTGCTGCCGCAGATGCCACTTGTTTACCAGCCTCAGTACTGCCTGTAAGGGTAATGGCAGATATCTCCGGTTGGGCTATCAGGTCAGCTATCTCGCTTGATGGTAACAGCAGCGTTTGGAACAATCCTTTGGGAGTGCCTGCTTTCTTCATTACTTCTTCTATAGCTAGCCCACAGCCGCTTACATTGGAAGCATGTTTGAGTATCATAGCATTACCTGCCATCAGCACAGGCCCCATAGCCCGGAATACCTGCCAGTAAGGAAAATTCCAGGGCATGATAGCCAATACGACACCCAGTGGCTGGTAGCTCACGTAGCTCTTGCGGGCATCGGTCTTTACTATTTCGTCCTTCAGGAATTTGGGACCTTCCTTAGCATAATAGTCGAAGGTCCTGGCACATTTCTCCACTTCGTCCAGGCTTTGCTGTATTGGTTTGCCCATTTCAGCTGTAGCCAGCTTAGCCAGCTTCTCCTTGTCCTTCCTGAGTTGTGCGGCTATGGCTTTCAGTGTTTTACCTCTTTCCTTATGAGAAAGCTTTCTCCAGTCTTCAAAAGCCTTTTGAGCCTGCTTTAGTGCCTTATCTACTTTAGCCTTGTCATCAGCCTTATAAGAACCTATTTCCTTTCCTGTAGCGGGATTAACCGAGGTGAACATATGAGCCATGCCTGCTGAAATTTTTATTAAAGGTAAATAATGCTGAGGGTACGAAAGGTTTACTAAATTTGATGCCCGTATAAAGGGAACAACATTTAAACAATTTTTAATGCTTAGGCGGTATCTGAAACCTTGTTAAAATAAAAAATGCAGACAGAGAAAATAAAATTCGGAACGGATGGCTGGCGCGCGATAATAGCGCAGGACTTTACCGTGTATAATGTAGCGCGCGTATCAAAGGGACTGGCAGACTGGCTAAATGGACGAGGAAAAGGAGCTACCGTGGTACTTGGCCATGACTGCCGCTTTGGTGGTGAACTATTCACTGAAGTAGTGGCAAAGACGCTTTGTGCCAACGGTGTAAAAGTGCTGATGGCCAAGGGCTTTGTCAGCACACCTATGATATCATTCGGTGTATTAAAGCTGGGGGCGCAGCAAGGCGTGGTAATTACCGCCTCGCACAACCCGCCATCGTATAACGGTTACAAACTGAAAGGCGCTCACGGCGGACCATCGAGCCCCAAGGATATCGCTGCTGTGGAAGCGCTGATACCTGAAGAAGTGGATATACCGAAAGAAGGACTTGCCTATTGGGAAAAAGCAGGCACGCTGGAATACGTGAACCTGGAGGATATGTATGTAAGCTACCTGCAGGAGCAGTTTGATTTTGAAGCATTGGCCAAATCGCCGTATAAACTAGCCTATGATGCCATGTTTGGTGCAGGGCAGAATGTAATACGCCGGGTACTGCCAAATGCTGTGCTGCTGCACTGTGATGATAACCCCGGCTTCCACGGACAGGCACCGGAACCGCTGGACAAGAACCTGCAGGAGCTGGCAAAGACGGTACACAACACACCGGAGATAAAGATAGGCCTGGCAACGGACGGCGATGCCGACCGCATAGGCCTTTATGATGAAGATGGGCAATTTGTAGATGCGCACCACATCATACTCCTGCTGATACACTACCTGCACAAGTATAAAGGTATGACAGGCAAGGTTGCTATCGCCTTCTCTACTACCGATCGCGTTAAGAGAATGTGCGAAGCTTATGGCCTGCCCATAGAGATAACCCCAATAGGCTTTAAGTACATCAGCGAAATAATGGTAAACGAGGATGTACTGGTAGGTGGTGAAGAAAGCGGCGGCATAGCTGTAAAGGGCCATATACCTGAGCGTGACGGCATCTACGACGGGCTGGTGATATATGAATACATGACCAAAAGCGGAAAAACGCTGAAGCAACTCTGCGAAGAAGTGTATGAAGTAGTAGGCCGCTTTGTATATGAGCGCAACGACTTAACGATAGAGAACTCAGTTAAAGAGTCAATCATAAAGAACGCTGCTGAAAATAATTATAAGCAGTTCGGAAAATACTCATTCAACCGCATAGAGACAATAGATGGCATTAAGTACCACCTGGACAACGGCGGTTGGATATTATTGCGCGCCTCCGGAACCGAGCCACTGCTGCGGGTTTACGCGGAGGGCAACAGTAAGGAAGAGGCATTGGATATACTTGAAGATGTAAAGAAAGTAATACTTGCATAAAAAGAAAAGCTCCTCAAAAGGGAGCTTTTTCTATATGACTGGTTGCATTAATTACTGCATTGACTTAGCGTCCTTCAGAAACTGCTCAAGACCAATATCTGTAAGCGGGTGCTTGAGGAGGCCGAGAATAGAAGTGAGCGGGCAAGTACAAACATCAGCTCCCGCCTCAGCACAGCGAACGATGTGCAGCGGATTACGGATAGAGGCTGCCAGTACTTCAGTCATGAAGCCCTGGGCATTGTAGACACCTACGATCTGCTCAATGAGCTGAACACCATCCCAGCTACTGTCGTCGATGCGGCCGATGAACGGAGAAACGAAAGTCGCACCTGCCTTAGCAGCAAGTATAGCCTGACCGGCAGAAAATACCAGTGTGCAGTTAGTCTGGATACCATTGTCTGTGAACCACTTGATGGCTTTGATACCATCCTTTATCATTGGCACTTTTACCACAATATTCGGGTGGATTGCTGCCAATTTCTTTCCTTCTTCTACAATCCCGGCGAAATCGGTGCTGATAACCTCAGCAGAAATAGGTCCGTCTACCATTTCGCAGATGGTTTTGTAGTGCTGCATTACCGCGTCCTGGCCTTTTATGCCTTCTTTCGCCATGAGGCTGGGATTGGTAGTAACGCCGTCAAGGATACCCAGTTCGTTTGCTTCTCTAATTTGATCCAGATTGGCTGTATCGATGAAAAATTTCATATTATATTGGAGATTGAAAATTTAAAATTGAATATTTTAGGTCTTGGTTTTTCTGGAGGTTATTCGTGAAGCAGCAAGGATCTTTGTAAGCGCACCACCTTCTTCAATAATAAGCCCCAATTTTTGCGAAGGTAATAGTTTTGTTTCATCTATCATTTCCAACCAGAAAACGGTCTCATCTATTTCCTCGAATGCTATACTAAGTTTAGAAATGAACGCCTTTTTAGACTGAGCATTACATGCCGCTCTATAATTTGCTGCTGCAGAAAAGGCGGAGCGAAGTAGCTGATCACTAATAATTTTGGCGGTCGGCTCTTTGGGTAGTTTCTCCTGTAGTTTCATGCAGCGTAATGCGTACTGCTTAAACCTGACCTGCAATTCTAAAGGTGTCATTGCACATTTCAGTATTAAATATGAAATATACAATATAAAATAAAAAAACTGGCAAGTTACTTACATCGCGCCGCTACAACCGCCCACCCTTGCTACATTCCTGTCCTGGGGGATTCAGCAGGAGCTGGCCGTATAAGACTTGCCAGGGCGGCAAAGGTACGTAAGGTTTCGGATGTTTCATGTTTTTTAGAAAGGTATTTTTTTGTTTCCTTTTTTAAGGGCGTTTTTTTAAGAAATACAGGATTGATGCGTGTTCTATATTTCCTGATGTTCCTTTTTGGTTCCTTTTTGTTGCCTCACATTTCCTTTTTGGTTCCTGACATTTCCTTTTTAGTTCCTGTTTGTTTCCTTTTTTGTTCCTTTTTAGTTCTCTTTTTAGCGGTCAACTTTTTTCAGGACCAGACAAAGAGCCCAGGATGACAAATAAGGGACGTCAGGGACTGTACCAGCGGCCCGGAGCAAGGATCATTTTAATTCAAAGAACTGATATAAAGTTACGGAGGGATGTGAGATAGTGTATCAGCGGGGGTGGGCTATGTGGAAAAGTAATCGTCGGAGTGTTGTTCAAGCGAGGACGCTTGAATGTGGATGAGGATAGCTTGAAGGCAGAAAACT
>DASPNB010000267.1:0-3971 GCA_035626755.1 Flavipsychrobacter sp. | reverse complement strand
AATTGCTTTCCCAGGTCGCGAAGAATGGCCAGATCGGCATCTTCTTTTACGCGGACGTAGAAGAGGTCATAAAGAGATTGCTCTTCATCCTGGTACCAAACCACGGGGGCCACATAGCGTACATCAGCACTCTGCCTCAGTATTTCAGCAGCCCGCTCATAAGTTACACCTGCCTTCAGCACAGGGCGATGTGTGAGCGGTGCCGGAATTATCCAGTCTTTGGAATATTCCTCAAAAAGGCCGGTTGCGGCGAGATATTGCTTTATAGCGTCTTCGGAAAAGCCATCGTTGAATTTTACAGTCAGCTTTTTTTCATGAAAGCGGAAATGAACTATTCCCTCCGGGAGCTTTATATCGTACTTGTCGTGAGACAGTTTGATATTTTGCGCTGAGGCCAGTGATGGCAATAAAAATACAAGCAGGATAAGTGGTAGAAATACTTTCCTCATCAGTTGTTGTTTGTTTTAGAGACTTGAAGATAATAGCTATGTATGACGAATTTAAGGATTATTGCTTATATAAATGTTAAATGGTATTCATAGACAGTTAATAACGGTGTTGGTTTAATATATTGTACGAAACGAAATACGGTATAGTTTTTGACGATAAAAAATAATATTTCCTTCTAAACCACTTATAAAACCTCCTTTTATGAAGTATTCTCTTTTGCTATTTGTGGCCTGCTTTTGGGCCCTTTCCTCTTGCAAGAAAACAGAATCAGCACCTGAAATATCGCTCAACGACCTTAAACTGTCAGGCAACTCTGTAGAATTAAACTGGACTATCCGAAACGCGGGTAATAAAAAGGATTTTGTTGGTGTATCTATTGAAAGAAAAACCGAAGTAGAACCGGGATATACTCACGTGCGGGGTGTTTCGGGGAATACTGCGAATGAAGAGCTTCCTGTTGCTCAACAAGTTTCTTATAGAATGAAGCTAACAGTAGGGTCATATACTACCTACAGCGAAGTAAGGGAAGTAATAAGGCCTGAAATAAAGCTGGTGAACGTCCGACTGCTGGATGTGCTGTATGATCGTGACAACAATAAATTATTTCTTTTTGATGCAAGCGGGAAAATAGTGAAGTATGATGTGCCGACAGGCAATACTACGACACAAACTACCGGCGCCCTGTGGTTTCCCGACCTGGCCATTCACAACGGGCAGCAGGAACTGTATGTTCCCCAACAGGACGGGAAAGTAGTTATCTATAATAGCGATCTGCAGAAAATTGCGGAGATTAATGTAGGCAGCCCCGTTATGTCTGTAGCATACAGCAATGGCTACCTGTATACCACATCGCGACAGGGCAGCAGCATGAGCGAATACTTGCTGAGAGTATATGACAGAAACACGGGAGAACTGGTTAGCAATATGAACAACAGCACCGCCTATGATTGTGCTGTTATAAAGAGAGCAGGAAACACTGGTACGGAACTGATAGGAATTAATTTCTCAAACTCCTTTTACCAAGTAACCTATGATGAGGTAGCACTTTTCAACTTTAAATACACAGCCGCAGGCAACTTCGTATCGGTAAAGAGGACAGAGCCAAGCAATACTGCCAACTCCATGAACTTTGTGGTTTCGGCCGATGGAAGCAAGTTCATTACCGCAATTGGTGGTAACGTCTATACCAATAATCATGAACACCTGGCACGCATTGAGGGCTGCACGGGTTTCGGGCTTGACAATAACCGACTGTATGCCGGGCGCACTAACAAAACACTGGAAGTATTTTACGTCCCGGATTTTGCAAGCATAGAAAAGATCAACACCCACGGCTATCCTTTCCGTGTGTTTTCTGACGGCGTCAATATTATCTCCGTAAATACGATGTACTATAATGCGGGAGAGCACTGCCTTGTACAAATACTGTAAAGGCGTTTTGATATATTTGCGGCTCAAAAAACCTGTAAATGAAACTGATGAACCTGCTATTGGTAGCAGCCGGACTGGCAAGTATCTATTCCTGCGAAAAAGACAAACAGGACGATGAGGTAGTATTACTGGAAGGAGATATAGGCTATGCGTCATCGCAAAGCTATATGCACTCTGTGAACAATGATATCATTTCCATAGCAGAGACGGCGATGGCCTATGGTAAAGGTCCACTATCTACCTGTGCAAATGTGACCCATAATACCGCGCAGAAAAAACTGACAATAGACTTTGGAACTTCTCCATGCAAGGGACCTGACGGAAGGAGCAGGCGGGGCAAGATAATAGTGAGCTATAGCGGCACCTGGGGTGCTGCCGGAACCTCGCAAACCTTTACGTTCGACAAATACAAGATAGATGACGCCGGTGTATACGGCAGCTTTACCCTTGCCAATAAAGGAACGAATGGGGATGGACAAAAGTACTGTACTATGACCGGAAAGGACACGATAGTAGAATATATCCTGCTGAGCGACCCTGAAGCCGGGAGGAGTATTTTCCAGGAAATGAACCTGACCAGGATATGGGTAGAAGGAGCTAATACGAGCAGCAGAGAAGACGATGTGTTTGCCATAAGTGGTGATGCGAAAATAAAAGGGTACAAAAAGGAATATAACTCGATAATACGATCACCGCTGAAGAAGACCATAGAGTGTGAGTTCATGAGCCAAGGGGAAATAGAACTGAACTTGCCAGATATAGACACAAGGATGGTAGACTACGGGCCGGGGGCCTGCGACAATAAGGCCGAGATAATAATAAAAGGGAAACGGGTGAGTGTGGATGTTGGTGATTTCTAAAATAAATAATAAAGGGCTCCGAATGGAGCCCTTTTCATTAAATAACTATCGTTTAAGCAGCTTCCTGCTGATATTCGACGGTACCCATCTTCTTGAGGTGCTGGATGTGTGAGACTACAGCCTGGCGCATGCGGCGGTGCTCTATATAAGGTACTCCCATGTCCTCGCAAGCCTTTTTTACTATCTTGGAGATAGTAGGATAGTGTGCGTGTGAAATCTTGGGAAACAAGTGGTGTTCGATCTGGAAGTTGAGGCCACCTACATACCAGGTGATCAGCTTGTTGTTAGTAGCGAAGTTGGCAGTGGTCTTCAACTGGTGAAGCGCCCACTCGTCTTCAATTTTATTTGCGGGCATTACAGCCTGCGGGAAAGCAGTTTCCTCTACAGTGTGTGCCAACTGGAATACGATGCTTAACACCAGGCCACTGGTGCAGGTATAAAGCAGGAAGCCTATCAGCCATGGGGTAAACCCAACCATGTATATAGGTAAAGCGATATAAACGCCAATATAAAACAGCTTAAAACCCCAAAAGAGAATATGATCGAGGGTAGAGAGCTTCTTAATGGGAACTGTACCTACTTTACCCGTGAAATACTTGCGGTAATCGGTGAAGAACACCCAAAAAATATAAAGTAGGGCGTAGAAGAACCAGAAGTAATAATGCTGGAACTTATGAAAAGCAAGTTTCTTTTGGGTGGGTGCAAAGCGCAGGAAAGGCCTTGCCTCGATATCATCGTCCACGCCATCGATATTAGTAAAGGTGTGGTGGATAATATTGTGCTTGTTGTTCCACATAAAGGAGGAACCACCCAGGAAATCGAGCGTGAACGCTGCTACTTTATTAACTACGGGGTTATTGCTGAAACTGCCGTGTGCGCCGTCATGCATTACGTTAAAACCTATACCAGCTGTAACGATGCCCAATAACATACACTCCAGGCAGGCAAGCCAGATAACCGGGGTAAAGAACACCAGGTGGATGTACAAACCGAACAGGGCTCCAAAAAGAATAACAGCCTTTAAATAAAGGGCGCCATTACCTGTTGACTTCACGTCGGCGTTCTTAAAATATTCACTCACCCTGTTTCTCAGTTCTGCGTGAACTGACAATGAAGATGCTGCGAATTTTGGTGTAGCCATAAATTTATTAAATAGCCTGCAGACAGGCATTGAAAAAATATAATTTAAAAAATGGATCAGGGAGGCTGAACTCTATTGGAATTCAGTAG
>DASPNB010000266.1:0-5270 GCA_035626755.1 Flavipsychrobacter sp. | reverse complement strand
CTCGGCACTTGGCTGCCTATGCTGCACACCCAGCGTAAAGCCAATGAGTGCAAATGGCAGCGCGAATACTGTGTGACTGAATTTGATCAGCGAGAGATATTGCTTAATGCGTTGGATCATATTGACACTTCGGTACTTATTTTTTTACGTCTGCGGTAAAGCCTATCGACATAGCTTCCATTTGTGCATTAGAATGTACTATGGCGTTTTTCTCCTGGTGGCCTTCTTTGCCCGAGCTGTTGAACTCTATCACAATTTCTCCTTCACCTCCCGGTGCTATCGGCTCTTTGGAGAAGGATGGGGTAGTACATCCGCAACCAACTGTTATCTTGCTGATAAGCAAGGGATTGGTGCCGGTGTTTTTAAACTTATAAGCATGTCTTACTTTATCTCCTTCCTTTATACTTCCAAAGTCGTGCTTGGTTTCCAGGAACTGGATGGTGGTTTTAGGCATTGCGCTCGCCTTTGCTTCTCGGCTTTCTTCTTCTTTTATGGTTTGTCCTGTAGGACTGCTGCCGATTCCGTATTTATTAAACAAGGCAGTGCTGCTCACGCCGCTTAGCTCCACTAAAGCAATTACAAAAACTGAAAGGGTCAATATTGTCAGTAAAACTGTTTTAATCTGTGCGTTCATATTAAAAAATCAAAAAGTAGTTTCCTTAATTGTCATTAAAAAACTGGGTTAATCCTTAAAATCCTAAGAATCGTGGTTCAAACACCAAACCTGTGATAGCGCTACCAGTATCTCTACTGCTTTTTCCATATCCTGCACACTCACATATTCCTGCTTGGAGTGGATGCCCATTTCTCCTGTAAAGATATTAGGACATGGTAGTCCCATAAAGGATAGGCGGGAACCATCAGTGCCTCCGCGTATGCTGATGCGGTCTGCTTTGATGCCGGCCCGTTTGTAGGCTTCCTCCGCATAGGCCATCACCTGTGGTTCCTTGTCCAGCACTTCCCGCATGTTGCGGTATTGCTCTTTTATAATGAACTCAGTCTGCATGCCGGGAAATTCAAGCACTGCTTTTTCTACTATCTTCCTCAGCCGTTCTTCATGATGCGCCAGTTGGGCCGTGTCAAAATCACGGATAATGAATTGCACCGATGCTCTTTCTATACCACCCTCTATGTGCACAGGATGAACAAAACCTTCTTTACCCTCTGTTACCTCAGGGCACCATTCATTCCGCGGCAGCATATTCACAAAAGCCGAAGCAGCCTTTATCGCGCTCACCATTTTGCCTTTGGCATAACCGGGGTGGGCACTGATACCATTAAAAACAACGGTAACACCATCAGCCGAAAAGCTTTCACCTTCCAGGTGTCCGCGCTCACCGCCATCCAGTGTGTAGCCATAATGCGCGCCCAGCTTTTGCATATCAACCTTGTTCACTCCGCGACCAATTTCTTCGTCGGGGGTAAACAGTATTCTTATTTTTCCGTGTTCTATTTCAGGATGCTGGATTAAATAGGCCGCCAGGTCCATAATTACGGCAACACCTGCCTTGTCATCTGCACCTAGCAGTGTCAGTCCTGATGCGGTAATGATATCATCGCCTATCCGCTCTTTCAGGTAAGGATGATCTTTGGTGCTGATCACTGTAGTAGGGTCGTCAGGCAACACTATATCCTGTCCTTTGTACTGCATATGCAGTATAGGCTTCACGTTTTTACCACTGCAGTCCGGCGCTGTATCCACGTGCGCGCAGTAGCACAGCACAGGCACATTTTTATCGCTCGTCGCAGGGATTGTTGCATATACATAGCCATGCTCATCCAGTTCAGCATCATTAATGCCGATCTGCTTCAATTCTTCCACCAGTATCCGGCTAAGGTCCTTCTGTTTTTCAGTGCTTGGCTGAGTTTCAGAAGCCGGATCACTTTGAGTATCCACTTGCACGTAGCGTATCAGGCGATCGGCCGCAGTGTGTTTATATCCTTGTATCGACATGGCGCAAAGATAGCTTTTGAGCCGCGATTTACATGACTGAAACGGTTATGAGAATTTGGCTTTTTTTGACTGATGAATCACGATAATCTGTTTAAATCATGTAAATCGTGGTTCGGTCTTATCTTTGCAGCATGGCGGCACCATCCAAATCAGATTTTTCGCAGATCGTCACTATCAGTTTTACCCTCTTCGCGGTTATAGATATACTCGGTTCAATCCCCGTCATCATATCGCTAAAAAAGAAGATGGGTGATGTCAGTGCCGTTCAGGCAACCCTGGTTTCAGGTGCGTTGATGCTGCTCTTTTTCTTCATCGGGGAGCAGATGCTCAACTTTATGGGTCTCGATATCCACTCGTTCGCGATCGCAGGTTCCATAGTGATATTTATACTCGGCCTCGAGATGGTTCTCGGCCTGGAGTTCTTTAAAAGCGATGAAAGCAGGTCGGGCAATGTAGTACCTATCGCTTTTCCTATAATAGCAGGCTCAGGTACGCTCACTACCGTTATGTCTCTCAAGGCAGAGTATTCCTCCCAAAATATTCTTATTGCTATCCTTATTAACCTTGTGTTCGTTTTCATCATTCTCCGCTCTATCAATTTCATAGAGCGCATACTCGGTCCTTCCGGCATCTCCGTTATCCGTAAGTTCTTCGGGGTAATACTGCTGGCCATAGCAGTCAAGATCTTCAGGAGTAATGTAGGTTTTTAGTTTGACTCGATTCCCGGAAAAAAAAATTGCCTTGATGCTAGCGCTACGTTATGGCAATTCCTTAAATCAAGTAAATCGTGGTTTAATCCTATGTCTTCCTCGGCTTTTTCTTAGCCGCAGGGAAAAGCACATTGTTCAGTATCAGCCTGTAGCCCGGTGAGGTAGGGTGGAGCTCCAGTTCTGTCGGCGGATCGCCTATCTGGTGCTGGTAGTCTTCAGGGTCATGGCCGCCATAGAAGGTCCATGTACCTTTGCCATATTCCCCATGTATGTAGCGCGCTTCGTTCGATGGCTTATATTCGCCCATTACCAGCACGCTCGTCTTCAAAACGCTTTTGTTGAACGCGGTAGTCTGACCCATAAAACCCTTGATAGTGGTAGTATGGTTCTGGCAAAGCATAGTAGGCACAGGATCAAACTTGGCAGAGAAGGTAAACAGGGTGAAATAATCCTGTGGCATGGCTACACGCCTCGTATTCGTCACATCAATGTTAGAGAACTCATACTCATACGGACTTGTCTTCAGCGTAAAGTCCTTAAACGCCAGGCATTGCGAGTAATCCAGTTGGCTTTGCGCATCGGGTGCCTGCGGGTCTCCGTCAAAGGGCACATCGCAGATATCGGTCTTGTGCGCAGCCAGGCCTATATCATAGCTATCAGTGGCCGAGCACATGGCAAACAGGTAGCCACCGCCTGAAACAAAATCTCTTATTTTCTGAGCTACGGTCAGTTTCAGCTTCGATACTTTCTTAAAGTTATGTTTTGCTGCTGTCGCCTCCTGCAGTTTTACGTCTTCTATATACCAGGGCGCAGAGCGGTAGGTGGACCAGAATTTTCCATACTGCCCGGTAAAATCTTCATGGTGCAGGTGCAGCCAGTCATACTCGGGAAGTTTGCCGTCCAGCACCTGGTCGTCATATACTTTGTCGTAAGGTATTTCTGCATAGGTGAGTACCATTGTCACGGCATCATCCCAGGGCAATTTGTTGTCCGGTGTATACACCGCTACTTTCGGCGGCTTTTCCAGCTTAATGATATCTCCGTTATAGTCGGGATTGATAATGTTGGTAACAATGCCGCCATACTGCGCATCGCTCATTACTTCGTAGTCCACACCCCGCAGTTTGCAAAGCCTTTCCACCGCGTCTACCTGGTCCATTGAAAAACTGCCGCCTTTATAGTTCAGCAACCAGTCCACTTCCACGCCCATCTTCAGGGCTGCAAAGGCTACACCATATGCTTTCAGGTGATTTTTCTGGCTTTCATCGTCCATTGGTATGAAGAGCTTGCTTGCATTTGCATTAAAGCACAAAAGCAGGCCTGCCATCACTACCAGCACCTTTCCGTATCTCATTAATTATTACTCCCTTTCTTTAGCTTGTAATTTACAATATTAGGCGATATCGCAGGGTCAGGCAGGAAAGTTTTAACAAGTATTGTAGAAATGATAATGGAGGCTATCGTAGCAGATCAAACGCATCGCTGTGCTCTTCCTTCTGTCCGGTATAGCATTTGGCTTTTACGAAGAAGTAATACATACCCACGTCGCACAGCTGGCCGTTGTAGGAGCCGTCCCAGCCCGATTTAGAATCGCGGCTGTGATACACCCGCTCCCCGAAGCGGTTATAGATATTTAGTTCATACTCTTCCATATTGCCATACATCACCGGGCGAAAGCGGTCATTTTTTCCGTCATTATTGGGCGTAAAAGCATTGGGATATCCAAAACGGCAGCATTTTTCTATCTCGGTATAGCTTATATCTGCTGTGTCTTTGCAGCCGTTTTCATCCGTGCAAATCACAGTGTAAATAGTGGGTTCTGTTATAAATGCATATTCCTTACCATTTTCATCTTTTACAAGCACTGGTTGCCATTGGTAAAGAATACCGCCGCTGGCATTCAGGTATATACGGTCGGCGTAGCAAGCTTTACCTCCCTGGTTCAGTATAGCAGTCTGCGGATTCTCATGCACTGCCAGTTGTACCGCTATTGTATCAGATATGCAGTTGCCCACCTGCTGGCTGGCATACCATGTATAGTTCCCCGCCTGGTCGGTGCTATAGCTTGGTGGCTGTGATAGTGCTTCACCGCTGGCGTTATACCAGTGCAGGCTTCCGCCGTTCATGGGATAGACAGGGATCGGTTTTACTTCATCGCCTATGCAAAACGAAAGGTCTGCATCTTTCACAGGAGTAAACGGATACCAGCCGCTATCTGTAATGGTAAGATTGATAGTAGTATCACAGGCAAAGTACGGTGAGGATACTATGAGTGTGTAGCTGCCCGCTTCCAGGCTGTCCATCATAGTGCCGCTGGTGTCTATAAGTGTTTTTACAACGGTAGTGCCTTGCATAATAGTTATAGTGCGCGGTACAATGCCATTACCGAGTGTATACTTCACTGCAGCATCGTGCGTGCATTGGGTGGCACTGAGTATATCAGCCCTTATACTATAGTTGTTTACTATTTGTATAGTATAGGCAATGGTCTGGTTGCTCGATAGCGGACAACCGTCGTCCTTGTAATTGATATAAAAGGTATACACTCCTGCAGGCACACTGCTTATATTCCAGTCGAAATGAGCTACCGGGGTTTGCGTGTTATT
>DASPNB010000265.1:0-3652 GCA_035626755.1 Flavipsychrobacter sp. | reverse complement strand
GCAGCCCTGACCATCGGCGCATCGAAGTATGCTGACGTAGTGATAATGGGCGAAAAAGACCTGAATAAGAAGCTGACGGATGAGATAAAACCGAGCAGGTATAAGAAAGTGATCAAGTACGAAGAAAGCTGGAAAGAGGATATTACACCGCTGCTGGAATTATATAAAAGCTTAACAGAGTCTTAGTATTTCTTTTCTCACATTCGTTGTAAATAATTAACCGTTGACCAAATACAAGCTACGCCATATAGCGGCATATATTGCAGTATTTGCAGCTATTTTTGCTGCGGGCTGCAGAGAGAATACTATCATCAACACCAACATTACACCCGCGGGAGATAGCATTTATACACAGGGAGAAAGCATACCCATAGTAGCTAAGACTATTTACTCTCATTTTATTACCAGCACCTATATATCGGGCGCTGTATTAGTAAAAGGAATTGGCCATATAGGTAATGACCCTGAATTAGGATCTACTAACATAAGTCTGTACATGCAGGTAATACCTAAGCAAAGTGCCGGTTATGTATTACCGGATACCAATAAGATAGATTCGATAGTACTTGTTTTGCCTTATCATGGATTTGCTTATGGTGATACTACGGGCTCAGCTTCAGCGCAGGAGTACTCAGTGTATGAAGTAACTGATACCATGGCAAAAGCAAGTACTTATTACGACTTTAGTGACAAGCCATACAACAATGTGCCATTAGGTCAGAAGACCGTGAATTTTGCCAGCCTGAATGATTCAGTATTCGTAGAAGGTAAAAACCAGGCGCCTCACTTACGTATCGCACTTAGCGGCATGAAGGAGAAACTGAAGAATGCGAACTACAATTCATATTCTGATTTCTTTAACAGCTTTAAAGGTCTTTACATAAAAGCAACAGAGAACATCAGCAGGAATAATATTCCTTTTTTCCGTTTAACAGATGACGGTTCGGGAACCAATTATTCTAAAGCAGGTATAGTAGTATACTATCGCGATGACAATGATTCGGCAAAAACAGATTTGTTTGTATTTAATGGGGACAACTCAGCACATTTCAATAAGGTGGTAAATAACTATTCCGGATTGGACACAGCCACTTTTGCTTATCTGCAAAGCCGTCCCGGCCTTTCCGTTGAAATAAATACTACTAATCTCAAAACTCAGCCTAACAGATTGGTGAGTAAGGCGGAGATAGTGATTACAGAGGCTTATACCGGTAGTGCCGCAACTTACTTCGCTCCTAACTATGTATACCCTTATATGGGAGGTAGTGACACTACACTAACAGCTATTGCCGATGCGATCTTTACCTCACCGGGCGGCACCCAGGCAAGCGGTCTTGGCTTCATAAATGGGAAGGCGAAGAAAGTGATTGTGAACGGACAGTCTGTAAATCAGTACATTATAAACGTACCCCGTGAGTTCCAGAAGGCGCTGAAGGAAGGCAAGGAAATGAGCATACGCATAACAGGTGTGACAGAAGGATACTACACAGGAGCTTTTAGATTGAAGGCACACAAAAACAGTGGAAACCCTACTTTTGATATCCGATTGAATGTTGTATATTCAAGTGTTCAATAAATTCACAAACAACTATGTGTGGTATAGTAGGATACATAGGCACTAAAGAGGCCTTCCCCATTCTTATTAAGGGACTGAAAAGACTTGAGTACCGTGGCTATGACAGTGCGGGCATTGCCCTGCTGAACGGCAACCTGAATGTTTACAAAAAAGCCGGAAAAGTTAGTGAACTGGAAGCTTATACAGATGGCAAGGAGCTTTCTGCCACTGTAGGCATAGGCCATACACGCTGGGCCACACACGGTGAGCCTAACGATACCAATGCCCACCCGCATCTTTCACAGTCGGGTAACCTGGCCATCATACACAATGGCATTATAGAGAACTATGCTTCAGTAAAAGCAGAACTGGAAAAACGTGGTTACGTTTTTCATTCAGATACTGATACCGAGGTATTGGTAAACCTGATAGAGGAAGTGCGCAAGCAGGAAAATGCCAATCTCGAGGATTCTGTGCGCATTGCCCTCAATGAAGTAGTGGGAGCCTATGCGATAGTAGTAATAGATAAGAATAACCACGACCAGATAGTGGCTGCCCGTAAAGGTAGTCCGCTTGTAATTGGCATCGGTGAAGGAGAATTTTTCATAGCTTCTGATGCCTCGCCGATTATAGAGTATACCAAGAATGTAGTGTACCTGGAAGAACAGGAATATGCCGTGATCAACCGCGATGGCAGCTTTACTGTAAAGACACTGGGGAACGTAGAAAAATCTCCTGCCATACAAAAGCTGGAAATGTCTATCGAGACCATTGAAAAAGGTGGCTTTGAGCACTTCATGCTGAAAGAGATCTACGAGCAGCCGAGAGTATTGGCAGATTCTTTCCGCGGAAGGATGAGCGCGCTGCAAGGATGGATAAAACTTGGTGGTCTCAGCGAATACGAGAATAAGATAGACAATGCGAAACGCTTCGTAATAACAGCATGTGGTACTTCCTGGCACTCAGGCCTGATAGGCGAATACCTGATAGAGGACCTGGCGCGTGTGCCTGTGGAAGTGGAGTATGCCTCTGAATTCCGTTACCGCAACCCGATCATCAATGAATCGGATGTGGTAATAGCTATCTCACAATCCGGTGAAACAGCGGATACGCTTGCTGCTATAGAATTGGCTAAAGAACGCCAGGCGCTGATATTTGGCATTTGTAATGTCATAGGTTCGTCCATTGCCCGCACATCACACGCAGGTGCCTATACCCACGCAGGTCCTGAAATAGGAGTAGCATCAACTAAGGCCTTCTCTACACAGATATCAATACTTACCCTGATAGCGCTGCAGATTGCCATGCAGAAAGGCACCATAGCACAGTCGCAACTGCGCGCTTACCTGTATGAGTTGGAAAGCATTCCACGTAAGATAGAAGAGGCGCTGCAACTGGACAGCCAGATAAAGGAAATAGCTTACCAATTTAAGGATGCACGTAACTTCCTTTATTTGGGCCGCGGATATAACTTCCCGGTAGCACTGGAAGGAGCCCTGAAGCTGAAGGAAATATCCTATATACACGCAGAAGGATACCCTGCAGCTGAAATGAAGCACGGACCAATAGCCCTGATAGATGAGGAAATGCCGGTGGTATTCCTGGCTACCAATAAGAGTGCATATGAGAAGATAGTATCTAATATACAGGAAGTAAAAGCCCGCAAGGGACGCATTATAGCCGTAGTTAATAAAGGTGACAAGGTAATAGCAGAACTGGCCGACCACGTGATAGAAGTACCGGAAACAGAGGAAATACTATCTCCGTTGGTAACTATAGTGCCATTGCAATTACTGGCCTACCATATAGCTATCTTCCGCGGCTGCAACGTAGACCAACCCAGAAACCTGGCCAAATCGGTTACAGTAGAATAGAACGTAAAATAATCGCATACGAAAGGCTTCTTTGGTGTTCAAAGAAGCTTTCTTTTTTATCCCCATAAGCGGGAGAACGCAAGGCATTAAAAATTGAATATTTAAGTCACATAAACTAAATTGCAGCCCAGTCTTAATTAAATTTCTAAATCTTAATTTTTCAATGCCATATTTATTTACATCAGAGTCCGTTTCTGAAGGACATCCTGATAAAGTAGCCGAC
>DASPNB010000264.1:0-3204 GCA_035626755.1 Flavipsychrobacter sp. | reverse complement strand
GCAAGAAGTATTTCCCTTCACGCTCTATAATTACCATTTACGCAATTGTTTAGCTTATGAATTACCCGAAAATACTCTTATCCCGTATGTATTGAAGTGCTAAAGGTAGTAAATCTTACGCATTTACATATTCCGCTATGTTGCAAGCACTTATTAAAGAGAATTCAAAAATGACTCTGTTGCTTCTACTGTTTTGTCAATGTCTGCCGTGCTCAAAGCATTAGAAATGAACCAGGTTTCGAAGGCCGAGGGAGGCAGGTAGATACCCGCCGCCAGCATAGCATGAAAATAGTTATTGAAACGTGCATTGTTAGCAGAGGCAGCTGAAGTAAATTCGGTTACCGGTTTTTCACTAAAATGTACGCTTATCATTGAGCCCAGCCTGTTGATAACATAGGGCTGGCCACTTTTCTGCAGCACTTCGTCGAGGCCCTTGTGGAGGTATTCTGTCTTTTCGTCAATGCTTGTGTATATGGAAGGATTCTCTTTCAGAGTTTTGAGCATAGTATAACCAGCGATCATTGCTATGGGATTACCACTGAGTGTACCGGCCTGGTAAACATTACCAAGAGGAGCAATTTGCTGCATTATCTCCTTCTTACCACCAAAAGCGCCAACGGGCATACCGCCGCCTATTACTTTTCCGTAGGTAACAAGATCAGCTTTTACACCCAATCTTTCCTGTGCGCCACCGGCAGCAAGGCGAAAGCCGGTCATTACTTCATCCATGATGAAGACAATTCCTTCGGCATCGCATATACTTCTCAAGCCTTCCAGGAAACCTTGCGCGGGAGTGATACAGCCCATATTACCGGCGACGGGTTCTATGATTATTGCGGCTATCTCTCCTTTGTTTTCACCTACCAGCTTCTGGACAGCACCCAAGTCGTTGTAAGGGGCATTCAGCGTATCGCTATATACACCGGCAGGTACGCCGGGAACTGCCTGTATGTTGAAAGTGGCTACACCGCTGCCTGCTTTTACTAAAAACGAATCGGCATGGCCATGGTAACAACCTTCGAATTTAATGATCTTATTACGACCCGTATAGCCGCGTGCCAGACGGATGGCACTCATGCATGCCTCTGTACCACTGCTTACCATACGCACGAGGTCGACGTTAGGCACCATGGATATGATTAGCTCTGCCATCTCTATTTCCAGCTCCGTAGGTGCGCCGAAGGAAGTAGAATCCGCGGCTTTTTCCTGGATGGCTTTTACAACAGGCTCATAGGCATGACCGAGTATCATAGGTCCCCATGAGTTGATATAGTCGATGTACTGCTTGCCATCGGCATCGTACATATAGGCGCCTTTCGCGCTCTTCATGAACAGGGGTGTTCCGCCTACGCTCTTAAAGGCGCGTACGGGGGAATTGACTCCGCCCGGTATTGAATTTTGTGCCCTATCAAATAATTGTTCGCTCTTGGTCATTTTGTGGGTAGCTCCTGCGGAGCAAAAATGTTTTTTAAAATATTATTGCCGCAAAGCAATGCGCAAGTATCTAACCGATTAGCCTTACAGCATCCTTAGCAAAATAAGTGGCGATAAGGTCTGCGCCGGCGCGCCTGATGCTTGTGAGTGATTCAATAATTGCTTTTTCTTCATTCAGCCAGCCCATTTTGGCGGCTGCTTTAATCATGGCATATTCGCCGCTTACGTGGTAGGCGCTGACGGGAACGTCCACCATATTCTTTACTTCGCGAATGATATCAAGATAGGCCATAGCGGGTTTTATCATCACTATGTCAGCGCCTTCTTCCACATCCATCATCACTTCTTTTATAGCTTCCCGGCGGTTGGCATAGTCCATCTGGTAGGTCTTCTTGTCACCAAAGCCCGGAGCACTGTCCAATGCATCGCGGAAAGGACCATAAAAACAAGAAGCGTATTTCGCGCTGTAGCTCATAATACCGGTCTTAACGAAGCCATTCATCTCCAGGGCATCCCTGATAGCACAAACGCGGTTGTCCATCATATCCGATGGTGCCACGAAATCAGCTCCTGCCTGGGCATGGCTGACACTCATGCGTGCCAATACATCTACCGTAGCGTCATTCACTATTTCGCCATTCTCTACTATACCATCATGCCCATAGGAAGAAAAAGGATCGAGGGCTACATCGGTCATCACACACATCTCCGGGCAGGCATCTTTTATCGCTTTAATGCTCCGCTGCATAAGCCCGTCAGGATTCAGGGCTTCGGTGCCTTTGTTGTCCTTCAGCTCATCTTTGCATTTGATGAACAACAACACACACTTTATACCCATGCTCCACAGCTCCTTTACTTCCTGCACAGTAAGATCTATACTCATGCGGTAGTAGTTCTGCATGGAAGATATTTCTTCCTTTACATTGCTGCCTTCTACAATGAACAAAGGCGCAATGAAATCTTCGGGCCTTAGAATAGTTTCAGCAACCATGGAACGTATAGCCGGTAACTGCCTGAGTATTCTATTTCTTCTTGAAAGATGCATAGTGTACCATTTATGAATTAACCCACTCGCGCGGTTTTAAATATTCTAATAGTTGTGCCTCAGATGTACCAACTTCAGGTCTGTAATTATATTCCCAGCGGGCACGAGGCGGAAGGCTCATCAGGATGCTTTCTGTTCTGCCGTTGGTCTTCAGTCCGAATAAAGTGCCACGATCGTGTACAAGATTGAACTCCACGTAACGGCCGCGCCTCATTTCCTGCCAATTTATTTCACGCTCACTGTAGGTTTTGTCTTTTGTTCTTTCGACTATGGGCAGGTATGCCCCGAGGAAAGAATCGCCATTTGCTTTTTGAAAGCTGACAAGACGCTCTGCTTCTTCATCGTTCTGAGGACGCAGATAGTCGTAAAAAACGCCGCCTATTCCACGGGCTTCGTTATCGCGATGTTTATTTATAAAATATTCATCGCAGTGTTGTTTGTATTTTGGGTACAGATCTTCGCCAAATGGTTGCATTGCTTTCTTCAATACAGTATGGAAATGTACACCATCTGCTTCATCCAGGTAGTAGGGTGTAAGATCCGAACCTCCGCCGAACCAGCTGTCAATCTTGTTGCCGTACTTATCGTAAAGCTCAAAATAGCGCCAATTAGCGTGTACAGTGGGAACGTAGGGATTTAACGGATGCATCACCAGGGAAAGTCCGGCAGCGAAGAAATTACTTTCCCCTACCCCGAAAGCCTGCTGCATAGCTACGGGTAGAGTA
>DASPNB010000263.1:0-2209 GCA_035626755.1 Flavipsychrobacter sp. | reverse complement strand
GAATCAATAATGCGTCCGATATTACTGGGAATAGCCGCTATACTGGCCATCATACTATACAGGATGCTCAGCCGCGGTGGCAAAACCTACGCTTACGACCGCACACAGTATATTTCTTTCCTCTCTGACGGCTCTGAACATGTGATCAGCGAAGAAGCTTCTGGCTCCATCATAATCACCGGCAAAACGGTGCTGATAGACGGGCTGGAATATATCTACAAACCTGCCGATAATGAGCCGGTACAGGCGCTGCTGGACTATGACGATAATGGCCTTCGCAGTGTGCGGGTATTGCTGGTAGAAGGAGAAAAGCAGTACTTCATCAACCGCAATTCCAATCAAAACTGATACGGTTGTTCACTTCCGGAACTGATTGTCTTTCATTAGGAAATTATAGGTAATTTCGCAATCTTATGTGCGCGCACGATGACAAGCCAATCTCCTTCGTGAGTGGTATCCTGCAAATGAAATGCCCTAATTGCCGCCGGGGCGATGCCTTCGTCAATAAAAGCGTTTTCCCCTTGGGGAAAAGCCAGAAACTGGTGGAACGTTGTGAAGTATGCGGGCAGAAAATGATGCATGAAACCAACAACGGCCCAGGCATCAATTATGCACTTACAGTAATTGTTTTTTTCCTGAACCTGGCGTGGTACGGCCCGATTTTCGGGCTAAGTTATTTTGACAACAGCCTGTATTATTTCATGGCCGTGAGCACCGCAATCGTATTGCTGATACAACCGTGGACGATGCGATACTCACGCATACTGTACTTATACATGTACGTTCCTTTCCAAAGTAACCGGCACCTGAAGGCATAGTACGACGAACATTGCAACTGGTTTTCCTGTTATGTATTACAGGATGAACGGTATAAGTTTAGCAGAACAATACAAGACCACAAGGCAGCTTACTGAAAAACTTTGCGCCCCGTTGGCAACAGAAGACTACATACCGCAGCCTGTGGTTTATGTTAGTCCGCCACGCTGGCATATTGCACATGTCACCTGGTTCTTCGAAGAAATGATACTGAAAAAACACCTGCAGGGGTACAGGGAATTTCATCCGGAGTTCAGTTTCCTCTTCAACAGTTATTATAACAATATAGGCGATCGTACCCACCGCGACCACCGTGGATTTATGACCAGGCCCGGAATAAGTGAAATATTTGACTACCGTGCTCACGTAGATAAGCACATACAGGAATTATTGTCGCGGGAGATCGACGAGGAGATTTCCGCGTTGGTCACGCTCGGTATCAACCACGAGCAGCAACACCAGGAGCTATTTCTTACAGACCTGCAATACATACTTAGCCTGAATCCGCTAAATCCTGTTTACCGCGATGGTCTTAACCTGGTGGGCGACCGGAATACGGAAGCCGGATTTTTACAAATTGATGAAGGGTTATACAATATCGGTTTTTCGGGAGAAAGTTTCTGTTATGACAACGAATTACAAAGACATAAAGTATACCTGGGGCCGTTCGATATCAGCAAAGCTCTGGTGACCAATGGCGAATACATAGAGTTCATTGAAGCCGGCGGCTATACCAACTTCAACCATTGGCTGGATGATGGCTGGACATGGATAAAAGAGAATAATATTAATGCTCCGCTATATTGGCGTTTGACAAACAACCGGTGGAGCTACTACACATTTGCAGGTTTGCGGGAAATAGATCCGGAAGCCATATTAACGCATGTAAGCTATTACGAGGCGAATGCCTATGCGACATGGAAAGGCATGCGGCTGCCTACGGAATTTGAGTGGGAGGCTGCAAGCCCGCTGTTATCCTGGGGACAACGCTGGGAATGGACCAACAGCGCCTACCTTCCATACCCTGGATTTAGTATCGCGCGGGGAGCATTGGGCGAGTATAACGGAAAATTTATGGTCAACCAGATGGTATTGCGGGGTGCCTCGATAGCAACATCGCCGGGGCATAGCCGGCATACCTACCGGAATTTTTTTCATCCACAGTACCAGTGGCAATTTTCGGGAATAAGATTAGTAAAGAAATGAACGTAGAGTTTAAAGAAGATGTAGACAAAGGCCTGAGCGCATCACCCAAGTACCTGGAAGCAAAATATTTTTACGATGCCAGGGGCGATGAACTGTTCGTAAAGATCATGCATATGCCTGAATATTATCTTACCGATTCAGAAATGGAAATATTTACGGAGCAGGCAGATGATATTATCCAAAGTTT
>DASPNB010000262.1:0-3106 GCA_035626755.1 Flavipsychrobacter sp. | reverse complement strand
CGTATCTTATTGGTCAGGGCAGGACTCAGTGTCGGCACTACATTTCGTGCGCGGTTTTCCAGCGAACGTATATTAATGGTTTTTCCCTCTATACTTGCCCCGGAAAAGGAGTAGACTCCACATCCCGCAAGCGTTATCAGCAGAACAGGTACTAACAAAAACAGCCTGTGCATCATAACTATACTTGTAAAGTTACTCTTTGATGTCGTATTCTTTAATTTTTCTGTACAAAGTTCTTTCCGATATTCCCAGCTCCGCAGCAGCATCGCGGCGGCGGCTTTTGTGCTTCTTCAGGGCCTTGACTATCATCTCCTTTTCCTTGTCAGAAAGTAGTAGGGTTTCCTCAACCTCTTCGTGCGATTGCTCGCTGTGCGGTATTAATATCGGTGTTGAAGAATTGTTGTATGCCGGTTGGTTTTGAACCTGGACGGGCATTGGCTCGTTATTATAAGCTGCAACGAAATTCTCGTTCAGGCCGGGTGGGGTATAGCCTTGCTGGTGCGCCATATCCAGCATCATTTTCTTCATGTCGTTCATATCCTTTTTCAGGTCGAAGAACAACTTATACAATATGTCTCTTTCCGTAGGGGATGTAAAGTCGCTACCGCTGGCAGAGGGCGCTGCGCTGGCAGTAGGTATGAGTGCCAGGCTGCGGGAAGTTTCCCTTTTCGGGAGAAACTGTTGCAAAGCTTCTGCTGTTATCATCTTATCGGTAGATAGAACGGAAATCTGCTCTGCAATATTTTTCAACTCCCGAACATTTCCCGGCCAGGGGTAGTTCACTAATAATTGGAGTGCGCCGTGATCGAGTTGAACAGAGGTTGTTTTATAGCGTTCTGAAAAGTCAGATGCAAATTTTCGGAACAGTAAGGGTATGTCCTCGCGGCGATCGCGCAGGGCGGGTACGCGTATCGGTACAGTGCTGAGGCGGTAGTACAGGTCTTCACGGAACTTACCGGCCTGCGTATGGTCGAGAAGGTCACGGTTGGTGGCCGCTATTACGCGAACGTCGGTTTTTTGCACTTTGGATGAACCAACACGTATAAATTCTCCTGTTTCCAGCACGCGCAGCAGGCGGGCCTGGGTGCCTAGCGGCATTTCGCCAATTTCATCGAGAAATATAGTACCGCCATTTACAGTTTCGAAATAGCCTTTACGACTGTCCACTGCGCCAGTGAACGAACCCTTTTCGTGACCGAATAGCTCCGAATCGATAGTGCCTTCGGGTATGGCGCCGCAGTTGACGGCGATGAATGAATTGTGCTTCCTTGCCGAAAGTGCATGGATGATATTGGAGAATGCTTCCTTACCTACACCACTTTCACCGGCTATCAATACAGAAAGATCTGTATTGGCTACCTGCGCAGCGGTATTGAGCGCATGGTTAAGTGCAGGCGAATTTCCTATGATGCCAAACCTGTTCTTTATGCTCTGTATATCCATTCTTAGTCGTAAGTCGTAAGTAATAAGTCGTAAGACTATCTTATACCATTTGCCCTATCAATGTTGCTGAAGTAGCGCTGTCTATCTTTACTGTAGCATAGTCGCCTTTCTTCAGGTCGCGTGTTCCTTTGGGGAAAACAACCATTTTATTCTGGCTGTTGCGTCCGCACCAGTCGGCCTCACTGCGTTTGCTGTCGCCTTCTATCAGCACCTCAAAAGTTTTGCCTATATCGTTGGTATAGCTTTCCCGTGAGTGACTGTTTTGCAATTTGATAATCTCTTCCAGGCGGCGCTTCTTTACATCCTCGGGCACGTCGTCAGTAAAACGGCGGGCTGCAAGGGTGCCGGGACGTTCACTGTATGAAAACATGTAGGCCATATCGAAGCGGCATAATTCCATCAGGCTCAACGTATCAGCGTGCTCTTCTTCCGTTTCCGTACAGAAGCCAGAGATGACATCGGTGCTCAGCCCGCAGTCCGGCATTATCTCACGGATGCGTTTCACCTTGGTAAGGTACCACTCACGCGTATAAGTGCGGTTCATTGCCTGTAGTACACCGGTGCTGCCACTTTGTACGGGCAAGTGAATGTACTTGCAAATATTGTTGTAGGCTGCCATAGTGTGCAGCACGTCATCTGTAATGTCTTTAGGATGCGATGTACTGAAGCGCACGCGGAGCATGGGAGAGACCTGGGCCACCATCTCCAGTAGTTTGGCGAAGGTTACTGCTTCCTCCTGGCTTGTTGTTGCGTTCGGGCTATAATGGTAGCTGTCTACATTCTGGCCTAACAGGGTAACCTCGCGGAAACCGTGCTCAAAAAGATCGCGGCACTCGGCAACTATACTCGCAGCATCCCGGCTGCGCTCACGGCCTCGGGTAAAGGGTACCACGCAGAAGGAACACATATTGTTGCAGCCGCGCATAATGCTTACAAATGCAGTAACACCATTGCTATCCAAGCGCACGGGTGCTATGTCAGCATAAGTTTCTTCACGGCTGAGGAGTACGTTCACAGTTTTTTGTCCCCCTTCGGCTTCGGTGATCAGTCCGGGGAGGCTGCGGTAGGCATCAGGACCTACTACTATATCTACAAGTTTCTCCTCTTCCAGGAACTTTGCCTTCAGGCGTTCAGCCATGCAACCAAGAACGCCTATAAGCATACCCGGTCTTTGCTCTTTTATTTTCTTAAAAGCCTGGAGTCGGTGACGAACCGTTTGCTCAGCCTTTTCGCGGATGGAGCAGGTATTGATCAATACGAGGCTGGCGTCTTCGTAGTTGCGGGTAGCTCCGAAACCCTCTTCCTGGAGGATAGAAGCTACAATCTCGCTATCGCTGAAGTTCATCTGGCAGCCATAGCTTTCTATATAGAATTTTTTAGAATATTGATTAGGGTCTTCTGCAAAAGGAGCGAACGCCTCCCCCTGTTTTGCCTCATCTACCACTTTTTGCAGGATCTCTGCCATAATTTCCGATTCTGTGTGTGCGAAGGTACGGATTATTCAAAAGTTTGGGCGCAAAAATGGCTATAAGCCTATATAAAACGGCGAAACCGGCCATTTGGTCGGCCGGTTTCGGAATATGATCGATATATTGTTTAATTGAATTCTTTGTCCTCTACCTTTTTGTTGACCTCGGCGGTTTTAATAGTCGAAATCGTGGTC
>DASPNB010000261.1:0-3189 GCA_035626755.1 Flavipsychrobacter sp. | reverse complement strand
TCTTTCCCCCACGCTCAGGATAGATTATATATTCTACGACCCGGCAACATTCAGCTGCATCGGGTACAAATCGCCTTATACATTACTGTCCGACCATAACCCGGTTATATCCAATTTCGAAATTATCAGCCATCCTGAACGCTAAGCCGTTTTTTTGCTTTTATTTTGCCATATATGTCAGAGTTACACATTTACAATTCATATACAAGGGAAAAAGAAAAGTTCATACCGTCTGTACCCGGCCACGTAGGCCTTTATGTATGCGGCCCTACTGTATCGGGCGAGTCGCACATGGGACACGCGCGTCCTTACATTACGTTCGACCTGGTATACCGTTACCTTACACATTTGGGTTACAAAGTGCGTTATGTACGCAATATTACCGATGCCGGCCACTTTGAAGAAGAAGGCCGGGAGGCTGTAGACAAAGTAGCCGCCAAAGCACAACTGGAAAGACTGGAACCTATGGAACTAGTGCAGAAATATACCAACTTGTTCCACTGGGGTATGCGCCTGTTCAACAATATTGAGCCCAACATAGAACCCACCGCTACCGGCCATGTCATAGAGCAGATACAGATGATACAGAAGATCATGGAAGAAGGGTATGCCTACGAAGTGAATGGTTCTGTATACTTTGATGTAAAGAAATACGCTGAAAAATATCCATACGGCAAATTGTCCGGCCGTAAGATAGATGAACTGCTGGAAACAACCCGCGACCTGGAGGGACAGGATGAAAAAAAGAACAAGGTGGATTTTGCCCTGTGGAAAAAAGCACCGGCTGAGCACATTATGCGGTGGATCAGTCCCTGGGGAGAGGGATTCCCGGGCTGGCACATAGAATGCTCCGCCATGAGCAGCAAATACCTGGGGCAGACCTTCGATATTCATGGTGGCGGTATGGACCTTCAGTTTCCCCACCACGAGAGCGAGATAGCACAATCTACCATTGCGCATGGCTGCGCACCTGTACGCTACTGGATGCACAACAATATGATCACCATCAATGGCAAAAAGATGGGGAAGAGCTATAACAATGTTATTAAAATAACAGAGTTATTCAGTGGCAACCATCCTATGCTGGAACAGGCCTATCATCCTATGGTGATACGTTTTTATATACTGCAGACACATTATCGCAGCACGCTTGATTTTTCTAATGAAGCGTTGCAGGCCTCAGAAAAAGCATTCCGCCGGCTGTGGGAAGCATACGAAGTATTGCAAAAATTGTCTGTGCCCGCTAATGCCGAAGCACAGGATAAAGAGCTTGACAAAAAAGTGGCTGATTGGTGCAATGAGTGTGCCGATTTCATGAACGATGACTTTAACACGGCAAAAGTGTTAGCTAACCTGTTTGAACTGGCACCTGTGATCAACAGTCTGAAAAGCGGGCAGATACAGCGGGACGCGGTGTCGGCGGCTACACACCAACTTATGCTGAATACTTTTAGGGTATACCTCATAGATATAATGGGCATGCAACCATTGCAGGTGCAACAGGATGGAAAGATCGACAAAGTGCTTTCGCTGCTGGCAGAAATACGCAAAGATGCTAAGACACGTAAAGACTACACTACATCCGACCTGATACGCAATAAACTGGCAGAGGCAGGTGTTATGTTAAAAGACGAAAAGGATGGCAGCGTATCCTGGACGATAGAATAAGCTTATGAAACGAGATTGCAAATGTTTAATTCTTGCAGGCTGCCATATGGAGCTTGATAAGTTAAGCCAATTGCCGAAAGTTGCCGCGAGTCCCATCTGGCCATTTAACATGACAACTATTTTCCGATGAAAAAAATAGCGCCCTTACTGAAACACCTGGCCGGCTTTCAAAGCAGGATCGTTCTCTATTTTGTTACCAGCCTGCTGGCAGTTGTTTTTTCGCTGTTTTCGTTCACCATGCTCGCCCCGGTGTTACAGGTATTGTTTGAAGGCGTGAGTGAGCCATCGAGGAACCGTGGTATCGTCAGCGATATCATCAATACCGTAAACCAAACCATACTGGAATACGATAAGCTTACCGCCCTCACCTTTTCTGTTTTAATAGTAGTAGTATTTACTATTCTCAAAAATCTGTTCGTTTATACTTCGCTCAATATCCTGAACCCAATACGCAATGCCGTGATACGCAAATTGCGCAATGAAATGTTTATGAAAGTGCTGTCACTGCCTATTGGCTTCTTCAACGAAGAACGAAAGGCAGATCTCGTTTCTAAAATGACCAATGACATCAACGAAGTGGAAGTATCCATTATGAACGTGCTGGAAACTTTCATACGCGAGCCGCTCACTATTATTATCACGCTGGTGTCTATGGTCATTATCAGTCCACAGCTTACTTTGTTCCTGCTGATACTTCTGCCGGTTTCCGGCCTGATAATAGGACGCATCGGCAAATCGTTAAAAAAGCCCTCGGGTGAAGCGCAGGAACAACTAGGCAATGTGCTGGGCGTAATAGATGAAACGATCGTAGGTATGCGCGTAGTAAAAGCGTTCAATGCAGAAAAGCACCAACAGTTGCGTTTCACACAGATCAACAACATGATATTCCGCCTGAAGAATAAGATAGCCATGCGCCGCGACCTGAGTTCGCCCTTGTCAGAAACACTAGGCATTACGGTGGTTTGCATCATATTGTGGTATGGAGGGAAACTTATTTTCTCCGGAGACACATCACTTACAGGCCCTTTTTTCATTATGTTCATCGGCCTGTTTTACCAGATCATTAACCCGATAAAAAATCTCTCCACTGCTTTTTATAATATCCAAAAAGGCTCTGCCGCTGTCGCGCGCATGGAACAATTGCTAAATACCCCTAACCCGATCAAAGAATTGCCCGGCGCAAAAAACGTAGGTGTTTTTAATCATTCGATTGAATTCAGAAATGTACATTTTTCCTATGGTAGTAAAAAAATACTTGATGGCATTAATCTCGTTATTCCCAAAGGCAAGATGATTGCCCTTGTAGGTTCATCAGGAGCCGGCAAATCTACCTTGGCTGATCTCATTCCGCGTTTTCACGATGTATCGTCAGGGGAGGTGTTGATAGATGGCGTAAACGTCAAAGAATATAAACTATCGGAGTTGAGGAAACTGATGGGCATTGTTAACCAGGAACCGATACTCTTCAACGATACTATATTCAACAATATAGCCTTAGGTACAGGTAGCGCCAACCCGCAA
>DASPNB010000260.1:0-4034 GCA_035626755.1 Flavipsychrobacter sp. | reverse complement strand
CTACTACAGTGCAGTCATCGCAGGCTTCAGGAGCTATGAACTTTGCATTGGCGCTGTAGCCCAGCTTGCCATCTGCATATACACGGCGCATGAAGTAGGCCCATATAGGCAGGGCAGCCGCAGCACCCTGGCCCAGGCGTTCACTGCCGAAGCGGAAGACACGGTCGTCGCAGCCCACCCACGAGCCGCAAAGAATCTGGGGGGTGTACCCTATAAACCAGGCATCGGCCTGTTTGTTCGTAGTACCCGTTTTGCCGGCTATGTCGCCTTTTATGTTATAGCGGTAACGCATGCGCTTACCGGTACCAAAGTCTATAACGCCCTGCATCATCTTCACCATGCGGTGCGCAGTACAGGGGTTGATCAGTTCTTTCGATTCCGGTGCAAAGTTCTTTATCAGTGTTCCGTTCTTGTCTTCTATGCGGGTAATGAATATAGGCCTCGTATTAATGCCCTGGTTAGGGAACATGGTATAAGCCCACAGCATTTCATAAAGTGATATGTCTGATACACCCAGGGCCGCTGAAGGGTAGGGGTCTATTTTAGAACTGATTCCGCACTTGTGTACAAAGTCAACAAAGGCATTTACCCCTACTTGCTTTAATATATATAGGGCAGCATTGTTGATAGAGCCTGCAAGCGCTGATTTCATCGATATAAATGGCCCTTTTTTTCCACCCCCGGCATCATAGGACCCTTTCATCAGGCCCGGGAATTCCTGTGGGGTCGTCTCCACCATACCACAAGGCGAGAATCCATTATCTATGGCTAGCGTGTACAGCAGTGGCTTGATGGTTGATCCTACCTGCCTGCGCGCTTCTGCATTTACGTGATCGTACTGGAAGAAGTTGTGATCTATACCACCCACCCATGCTTTTACGTAGCCTGAGGAGGGGTCCATAGCTATAAAGCCTGCCTGCAGAAAGAGTCTGGTATACTTAATGGAATCCAGCGGGCTCATGGTAGTATCCTTACTTCTCAGTTTGTTCCAGGCAAAGACTTTCATCTTTACTTTCTTTTTGAACTCGGACATGATCTCACTTTCTTTCATGCCCATTTCTTTCAGCGACTGGTAGCGGCCCGAACTGCGTACGGCCGTCATCAGGATGTTGTTGTATTTGCCCCATACTGCCCAGTTAGCGTAGCTGGGCTGGGCAATAAATTCCTTTTGCAGTGCAGCCATATGCTCTTCCAGTGCCTCTTCTGCATAGCGCTGCATGTCTACATCCAGGGTAGTATATATTTTCAGGCCGTCTTTGTAAATATTATATGGCTCGCCGTCCGGTTTTTTTAGCTCTTTGCAAACTCTCTTCACTTCCTGTTCTACCACCTGCCTGAAGTAGGGTGCCAAACCTTCGTGGTAATCCAGTTTATGATAATCGAGCTTAATTGGTTTTTTCTTCAGATCACCCACTTCTGAGCTTTTCAGGTAGCCATTTTCTGCCATCAGGTCAAATATCAGGTTTCGCCTTTCGGTTGCTCTTTCGGGATTGCGGCGGGGGTTGTAGTAAGTATTAGCTTTCAGCATACCCACCAGTACCGCTGCCTCATCTACCGATACTTTATCTGGTGTTTTGTTGAAGAAAGTAAGTGAGGCATTTCGTATACCATAAACGTTATCACTAAAAGGAACAGTGTTGAGGTAAAGTGTGATGATCTCGTTTTTGGTCAGGTTTCTTTCCAGCTTCACAGCCATCACCCATTCCTTTAGTTTTATAAACGGTATGGTAATAATGTTCTCGTTCTTTCGCGGAAAAAGGTTCTTGGCCAGTTGTTGTGTAATGGTAGATGATCCGCGCCTTTTTCCTGTCAGCACATAGAAGGGGATAGCGGCAGTCGCCACAGGGTCTATGCCGGAGTGTTCGTAAAAGCGGGCATCCTCTGTAGCTATCAGCGCGTTAAAGACATTAGGGGATATCTCTTCATATTTAGAAGTGGAGCGGTCCTGGATATAATAACGGCCTATGAGCAAATCATCTTTATCGCCTTTGGATGCATATATGTCAGAGGCAAGCGCGCTGCTGGGATTTTCCAATTCGCTCATCGACGGCATATAACCCAGCCAGCCCAGGTTGATCATTATTATCAGCAGGTTGAATATGATAACCCCTGCCCAGAATGTTCGCCAAAGGAGGCGGACGGAACGTTTCATGCCTTTACGGGTCTCTTGTTGCGCCATTTGTACCAATTAGTGCAAAACTATAAAAATTAACGGGCTGAGGACTCTAAATCTTAGGTACTCAATTTATCTATTAAGCTTATATCTACTCCTGCTTTTCGTTTTCAGGCACCACGAAGAAACTGATAGCGCGCATCGGATTCAGGAAGCCTGCTATCCTTACCCTTGCTGGTATGGTTCGCTTAGCCGATTTTATGATCTTGCCAAGGAACTCGGTTACTGTCACCTGCTCCTGCGGGCTCAGCGCTTGCTTCGCATATTTCTGTTTCAGGTATGCATTCATAAACGATGCAAAGTGCCTGTCGCCGAGTGTCACGTCCACTACCTGCGTTGCATACTGCATAGGTGTTCTGTCGCCACGGGCTATGCCAATTTGGTTCAGGTAGAAGGAGGCAGCCCTGTACACCCAATATGCTTTGTCTTTTGCAAGGTTGGCCGCGTTAACCCTAAAGCGGTAATAAAGCATTATCAGTCTTGGCAGCAGCAGGAATAGTAAAATAACTCCAAGGAAAATGAATAACGCACCGAGCAGGATATTTTTGGCAGATACTGGTTCTTCTTCCTGTGCCTGTGTCTTCTGGTCTTTCTTTTTTGTCACGTCTTTGCGTTTCAGGTACACTTCATCTACCGGCGCAGGATCAGGAGAGCGCTTTAGTATCGATTCCGCAGACTCACCTTTCCTTGCCTCCATCCTTCTGAAGGCGTCAGCATATGAAACTGCTGTTGCTGCATCGCCTTTTTTCACTACAGCCAGTGGCACTTCTATGCTGTCTTGTCTTATCGTCGCGATCTTTATATCAAGGCTCACTGCTACCGGTTGTTGCGGTGTGTACTCCTTGTCATGGAATACCATCCGGTTCACATCCATGCGCATTAGTTTCTTCAGGGTATCTATATCGCGTATCACGCCTTCCAGTGCCAGCCATGCCTTTGGTGGCTGCATAGGGGGCGTGCCATCTGGTGCAGGACTTTCTTGCCCTTCTTCGTTGCCAACCGTAGTGTCAAAATCCATCCAGCCATATCCCGGGAAGTATACCTGTACCCAGGCATGTGCCTGGTCAGCGTAGTACCAATACCAACCCTTATTCTTGGCACTGCGGTCCACAGTCATAAAGCCCACAGTTATCCGGCTGGGTATGCCCAGTGAACGCAGCATAAAGAGGGTAGCGCCTGCAAAATAGGCGCAGTATCCTTTATGGTTGTCGAACAGGAAGTACTGCAGCTTGGAGGCACTTGGTATATCGGGTATGCCCGGGTTGTCGGTATATTGATACAGGGGATTACCTGCTTCATCTTTCGACAGGAAGTAATCACGTATCGCTATCACCTTGTCTACCGGGGTCTTTGCATTGGCGGTTACTTTCCTGGCAAGATCACCTATGGCTCTGAACTTGGCGTCCGATGGCATATAGGTATAGTAGTCCATGAATTTCTGGTCCTGTCCGTTGTAGTTGGTAATGGTGCGCAGCACATCAAAGCGCTGCTCCTGGAACTTCTGTATTTGCGGATCTGGTGCGTTATAAACGAAGTAGGCGCTATTCAGCTCAGATATATAACTCTTTGCCCTGAAGGCTGACGTGAACTGGTCGCGGAAATCCTTTTCTATCGTTATCGGTTGAAGGAAATAACCTACGTTAGGTGCCAGGTAGGTGTTTTCGGAAAGCTTCGCGCAATAAACTTCTATATCTATCGACCGCCTCAGCTTAGTGCCCAGGCTGTTCCTTATTACCGACGAGTCTGTCTTGGTGCCGAATAGTGGCACGCTGGCCGGGTCAGGTTCAAAGAGGTCATTAAACGGTATGATGGAATCCCTTTCAAATGTTTCTGTCAGCGTATCAAACTTCGTAAAGTAAAA
>DASPNB010000259.1:0-5371 GCA_035626755.1 Flavipsychrobacter sp. | reverse complement strand
CTGCCTGAAGTATTCATAGCTGGCATACACTACAGTGATAAAATACCAAATCGTTATCACCTTCATGGCAAAGATGATCTTCGGATGGGGGATAGGAAAGAAATTCGGGAATGCGGCCTCCAGGCTCAGGAAATAGGAAATGGACGCAAGCGCATACAGGTTATAATTTTTCGAGTACACGGCATAGAAAAAGAAGAATAGCAGCATAGGATGAGAGTAGCGTTCATGCATCTGCGTGTTGAAATAAAAGAAGTACAGCGATAGTAGTCCGGCAAGCAGGAACATCATCTGCATGGTATCGTCGCTCACACGCCGTGCCTTGTATTCTCTCAGCAGCCTGAACATCATAGGCAATAAAGCCAGCCCGGCACTTACAAAGAACAATATCAAACCTATTTGTTTGTATGTCAACGGACCGAATTTTCCGTAATCCATGGTATGATAAGCGTCCCTGAAGAAGATATGCCACATATTGTAGGCATTGATCGACACATTTCGGTAGTAGTCTACCAGGTGTGTCAGTGAATACCACATTTCATCTATGCTGCCTCCCTGTATAAAGGGCAGTAGTATCAGGTACTGAATTGCTGCTCCGGCCAATAACATACCTGCCAGCTGCTTCAGATTGCGGGTGCTATATATCAATACCAGCAACATCAATGGTAAAAATATGATAGCCTGGGTCTTTGTGTTGAATGCAAGCAAGTACAGGAGAAAACCGGGTACGGGTCGCCTGATGCCGATAAGCAGTGCAAGAAAGACCAGGCAGGTGTGTATACTGTCTATTTGTCCCCATATATAGCTGTTGTACAGATAGGCAATGTTTAGCAGCAGCAGTAAGTAAGGGATTCTCTTCTTTATGAGTTTCCTATCCAGCCCCGACACTATCAATATCGGCAATACGTCAAATATCAGGGTGAATACTTTTAGGTAATGGATGTTCTCTATTATCAGGCTCTTCGTCCCCAGTATCTGCGTGTACAGATAGATCACATACAAATAGATAGGGTGGTAAGTGATCTTTGGGTTGTTATATGCCTCTCCCAGGCCGTGCTCGTCTATATACAGGGCCCAGTTGATCCACATTTGTGTATCAAACTTGAGACCAGATCTCAGCATAAAAAAAACGGGAATAAGGAACAGTATTATGACAACAACGCGCGTTTTGACGGTGATCCTCATTAGCGGTAAAAATAGCGGAAAAAGAGATCGTTTTTTAAAAAAGAACCGTCCCAACTTTTGTCGGGACGGGCCTCTCTATATATTTCAGTCTCACCGGGACTATCCCAGGTAAACTTTCAACGCATTACTATAACGCGCTTTCTGCAGGCGCTTAATTGCACGCTCTTTTATCTGGCGGATACGCTCCTTGGTCAGGTCGTACTTGTCACCTATTTCTTCTATGGTCGGACCGTTATCACCTTCCAGGCCAAAATAAGCTGCCAGTATCTCAGCTTCCCTTGTGCTCAGCGACTTCAGTATACGACGGATCTCATTGCGGAGTGAATCCTTCATTACATCTTCGTCGGTATCGCTGCTGCCTTCCAGCAGGTCGCCCATGGCTACATCCTCCGCTTCGTGCACAGGCGCATCCAGTGAAGTATGACGCGAATTACTGGTAAATATGTTCGTAACCTCGGTTTCGCTCATATCCAGGATCTCTGCCAGTTCTTCTGTAGATGGCTCGCGCTCATACTCCTGTTCAAAAGCGATGAATGCCTTATTAGCCTTATTATAAGTACCTATCTTGTTCTGTGGCAGGCGCACCAGGCGGCCTTGCTCAGCCAGAGCCTGCAGTATCGACTGGCGGATCCACCATACAGCGTATGATATAAATTTGAAACCCTTGGTTTCATCAAAGCGCTGTGCGGCTTTAATAAGACCCAGGTTGCCTTCATTTATCAGGTCACTCAGGGAAAGACCCTGGTGCTGGTATTGTTTTGCTACCGAAACCACGAAACGAAGGTTGGCCTTTACCAGCTTCTCCAGCGCACGCTGATCTCCCATATGTATCTTCTGGGCAAGAGTAGTCTCTTCCTCAGGGGTGATCATCGATATTTTGCTGATCTCTTGCAGGTATTTTTCAACGGCCTGGGAATCGCGATTGGTAATCTGGGTAGCAATTTTGAGTTGCCTCATAAATAGAAAAAATTTAATTTAAGAACACTAACTATACTTTAGACGAGGAAACCGGCACAAAAGTTTGAAATGTTTTGCCAAATGTTCAGCCTGTTTCCTTATATTTATTTCTCACAAAATACGTTCCACAAAAATCTGGTCGTATTGGCTCTTCCTCTTGTGAGACAAAGGACAAACGGTAAAAGCCACTCCTTGTTGTGTTCTGCGGGCTTATGGATATCTCTTATAGTCCTATAATTTTGTTAATTACGTACATTTTTTGGCAGAACAGCTGCAAAGTTATATCGCGTATTTCAAAAATGCTACCTTTGCACCCGCGTTTCCCATAAGATTAACATTTCAATTAACACATTTATGCAAAAAGATCTGTACCAGCATCCCGATTATTTCCTTGTGGATGAATTACTTACAGACGAACATAAACTCATTAGGGATAGTGTAAGAGCATACGTAAAAAAAGATATTTCTCCTATAATTGAAGAATATGCCCAGAGGGCCGAATTCCCCCACCAGATAATAAAAGGCATGGGCGACCTGGGCTGCTTCGGCCCCTTCGTACCGCAGAAATACGGTGGTGCGGGTCTTGATTATATCTCCTACGGCATCATGATGCAGGAACTGGAACGCGGCGACTCAGGCGTGCGTTCTACAGCCTCTGTTCAGGGTTCCCTCGTTATGTTCCCTATCTATAAGTTCGGGAGTGAAGAGCAGAAAATGAAGTTCCTGCCAAAGCTGGCAACAGGGGAGTGGATGGGTTGTTTCGGTCTCACAGAGCCAAACCATGGTTCTAACCCTGCAGGTATGGAGACCAACTTCAAAGACGCCGGTGACCACGTTATCCTCAATGGTGCCAAAATGTGGATATCTAATGCTCCTTTCGCCCAGGTTGCTGTGGTTTGGGCAAAGGATGAAAATGGGGAAATCCACGGTTTGATTGTGGAACGTGGCATGGACGGTTTCACCACACCTGAGACTCACGGCAAGTGGTCACTACGCGCTTCCGCTACAGGTGAACTGGTCTTCGATAATGTAAAAGTTCCTAAAGAGAATATACTTCCCGGTGTTAAGGGTCTGAAAGGACCGCTTAGCTGTCTTTCAAGTGCCCGTTACGGTATCGCATGGGGCGCCCTCGGTTGCGCTATGGACTGTTACGATACGGCCCTGCGTTATTCGCAGCAGCGTGTTCAGTTCGATAGACCTATCGGAGGCTTCCAGCTAACACAAAAGAAACTGGCCGAGATGATCACCGAGATCACCAAAGCCCAGTTGCTCAACTGGCGGCTTGGCGTTCTTCGCAATGAAGACCGCGCTACTCCTGCCCAGATATCAATGGCCAAACGCAATAGCTGCCACACCGCCCTTACCATTGCCCGCGAAGCCCGCCAGATCCTCGGCGGTATGGGTATCACCGGCGAATTCTCCATCATGCGCCACATGATGAACCTCGAATCAGTAATAACCTACGAAGGCACTCACGATATCCACCTCCTCATTACAGGTATGGATGTCACAGGTCTGAATGCTTTTAAATAATTGAATGATACTTAATGAAAGGAGCCATCTCATCTGAGATGGCTCCTTTCTCGTTTGTTATCCCGACTCTCCTCCTGGCAGGAAGGAGTGGCCGCCCTTCGTGGCCGGGGTGGGTGGCACAGCGACTGGGCTAAGTAAGCTTTGTTCTCACTGTAGTGGAGTGAGGTAAGGTGTGCCCACAGCGAACAAACCGCTCGCCCGGCTGAATAGACGCGGCTCGCCCTACGTCATGGCCTGCCCTCGGCGGCCATCTCACCTCACCTCACGTTCTTGCGAATTAAATGCCTGAAATTTTATTCCTGGGATTCACACTGCCTTCACATAATTCAACCCCACCAACCCCACAACTATAAGCAACAGGAAAAATATCTGTGCCCCACTAAGTTGTTCGTTAAATACAAAGATGCCTGCCACTGCCACCAGCAGCGTACTAGCGCCAGCCCAGGTAGCATTGGCTATACCAACAGGTAGATACTTCAGCGCATAAGTAAGGGTAAAAAAGCTAAGGCCATATCCCAGTACAGCAAATGCGCCATGAGCCTTATGTTCAAAACCATTAGACAATTTCATAAATATCACAGAAGCACCTTCCAGTATTATCGTGGCAATAAGGAGTAAGTAACCCATAGTTTCAGATTTAAGCGGCGCATCAATTTACATCCTCTAAAGTTAGCTCATTATAAAGACAGGAAATGGCGACTGTCGTGGTGAGCGGAGTCGAACCATGACATGCTGAGAAAAGATACAAAGATGATTAAAGAGACTAATGGCGTATCACTTCTTTACAAATTTCCCACTCCTCATACCTCCATCCCTCAAAAACGTATTAATGGTATAAACACCGGCATCGAAAGGACCAACATCTATTAGTCGTATCTTATCTGCCGAAGTAACACCACTCTTATATACCTCTTTACCGCTGATGTCACAAACCCTTACACTCGCCGCATCCGCCACGTCCACATTTATATACCCACTAGAAGGATTCGGATAAATATCAATAACACTCACTCCGGTAACCTCAGTCACTCCCGCAGGCACTGCCAGCCTATAGATGGCTGTGCTCATATCATAAGGATTGGTAAAATACAACGACGATCCAACCGGCACCAGCGGGTAGCTCATGAATGATTTCCTGGTGAAGGGATTCACAACCGGGTAGTCGGGTAGGGGTGAAGGAATCTGAACAGTACCTGCTGTAGTTCCGTCGGTATAATGAAGGTTCAGGCGGAAACTGTCATCAGCTCTGAAGTAAAGCCTGTTGTTTAACACGCAAAAACTATTAGGACGGGTAGAAAAACTCCCCGGGTATATATCTTTCAGCATGCTCGTACCGGCAACAGTACCATCGCTTTGCCAAAGCTCTATCCCGCTGCCGTTTTGCTCGTTTCTGAAGTATAGTTTATTGTTATAAACAGTAAGACATACAGCACCTTTGCCCACATCGCCTGGCACCACGCCTGTCTCAGCCGCCAGTGGCGTCAGTACGTTAGTATTGGCTGCCGTTCCATCTGTAGCATAAAGTGACAGATCGCCGTTGGTATCTATTGCACTGAAGTACAGTTTGTTCCCCAGCACTGCATTGTCAAATGTATTGCTCACACCCTGGGCTATCTCAATTGTGCCCGCCGCAGTGCCATCACTCACATAAACGGCATTTACGGTTTGTGTCGTAAAGTCGCTGGTGCTGAATACTACT
>DASPNB010000258.1:0-2137 GCA_035626755.1 Flavipsychrobacter sp. | reverse complement strand
AATTCTATACCTCTGCCGGCAACTGATTTCCTGAAGTATAAGATATTCGGTCTTTCAGAAAAATTTGACCTGCATTTTATTTGCTGGGACACCAACGCAAACCGCGATGCATTTTACAGCAAATATCACGACCGATTGCCGGCAAAAAATATTCACATGTTTTATTCGAAGCTGGATGCAACGACAATTGTCCCGCTTTTACTGCAAAACCTTTCAAGGCTTATTTTCCTGCCCCATATCAGTTGGCCGCTGTTATCGCGCCTGGCAAAAAATTACGGCAGCGACCTGAAAAAGATATTCACCAAATTCAGCCTGTTCTATCCTGTCATTGCTATCAGGCCGGATATCATACATTTTGAGTATGGCACACTGGCACGTGCGTTCAGCGATATAAAGGATTACTCCCGCTGTAAAATAACCTCCAGCTTTCGGGGCTACGACATTAACTATGCAGGTCTTGAGGACAAAGATTATTACAACTCGGTATGGCTGAATTTTGACGGTTTTCATTTCCTGGGCAACGATTTGAAGAGACGCGCTATAAAGCGCGGCTATCAACCGGGAAAGACAGAGACGTTGATACCTCCGGGCATTGACACGGTTTTTTTCACACCGTCGGGCAAAGCTAAGCCGACAGATAAACTTATTATCGTGAGCGTAGGCAGGTTAGCCTGGAAAAAGGGATATGAATACGGGCTGCAAGCTATTGCAAAACTGAAAACCAAAGGAATACCGGTGGAATACCGGATTATTGCTGATGGCAACTACACGCAGCCAATATTATTTGCTATTACCGAATTAGGCCTGGCAGATGAGGTAAAAATCATTCCGGCTCGGTCGCCCGAGGAAGTGAAAGAGCATCTCGACCAAGCGCATGTATTCCTGCATCCCGCTATATCCGAAGGATTCAGCAATGCCGTTCTCGAAGCCCAAGCAATGCAATTGCCGGTTGTTACTACAAATGCAGATGGCCTTTCCGAAAATGTGGAAGACGGTGTAACAGGTTTTATAGTGCCGCTGTACGACGATATCGCGATGGCTGAAAAATTAGAATGGTGTTTTCATAACCGTGAACGCCTGCAGGCAATAGGCAACGCCGGCAGGCAACGTGTGCTGGAACATTTTACGATTGAAAAGCAACTGGAAAAATTTGCCGTCTTCTATACAGAGTTGTGCAATGACGCGTAAAATTGACCTTATATATTTCTCTGCAAGTTCCGCTAGCATACACTGGCATTCAGGCGCGTCTCATCCAGCATCATTAGCAGTAAAGGAACTACATGAAACCGTAACTAAAGTAGTAAATACTACAAACGCCGAATGGATATTCTTCTGGGACTATTCCCTGGGACAGCCGGATATGGAGCTGGTCGAACAACTCTCATCAAACCCTGCAGATGTATTTCATGGCGGATTGAAATTAGGCACAAGAGGATTGCCCGATGTGCTGAATTATGTACATCCTACCTGGATGTATAATGCCGACGGGCCGGAAGAAATTACGCACAGCAATTTCAGGTTGAGTTTCCGGGCCTGCTTAGTAAGGACTTCAGTCCTGAAAAAGATTGGTGTTTTCTCAACAGTTTACACCACCCTCGAAATGGCTGGCATTGCCTATGGCTATCAGATACTGAAGCAAGGTGGCGTCATTCGTTACTGTGCCGACCTTGTAAGAAACGCCGCATACCCGGGCATTGACATTCCGCTTGAGGATGAATGGATATTCGCAAGACAATTCTTCACAAAAAAATGGCAACGCTGGATACTGTTCAATAAACCAGGCTTCTTTGAAAACCTGGCTGCATGGAGTAGGACGAAAAATATCAAGCCCGTTAATATCGCACCCTGCCTGCATCCATCAGCTAAAACCAATGCACCTGTTCAGCTTAAAACCGTTTCCGTACTGGCTCCAACGCTTGACAGGTATTCTTATCTCAAGGAAGAGCTGCGCGAGCTCAATGAACAAACCATATTACCACACGAAGTGCTGATAACCGACCAGACGGATAAGGAACTGCGGCAGTATATTGATCTCGATAAATATCCCAGGCTTACAATAAAGTATTTTCCTCAGGATGAAAAAGGACAATGCCTGGCATGGAATAAGTTGATAGACGAAGCAACCGGGGAATATATT
>DASPNB010000257.1:0-6514 GCA_035626755.1 Flavipsychrobacter sp. | reverse complement strand
CGGCAATACCGGGTAAATCCCTATACATTGGCCCAGTATCTTATTGTCGCCGTAGTGTGTGTAGGTAATGCCGAATCCTATCTGCGGGTAGTTGGCGCGTTGCTGCCATTCTTTTTTACCATTGGTGCGTTTGAGGATATTAATATCGATGCCTCCGCTGATGGCCGGGATAGGAGGGAATCTATAATTGTACTTAATGATCTTTCCTGAAAAGAGACTTGCCTCTATGCCGTAGCCGTCAAGGGATTTTTTTTCCTGCGCTGAGACAGAAAAGCAGCCGGGGAAGAGCAACAAAAGAGTTATGGCGTATTTCACTTATGAATGCTGAAAAGACGCTACAATACTAATACATATTGCCTTTGAAATCTATAACAGCATTCCCTCATTAAAACATTATTTTTGCCGCACAATCGTATTTATGAATTTCGACCGCTCCGGGATAACCAACGGGCAAATGATACAGCTCTACACAGAATTGCTTCGTCCGCGCATGATAGAAGAAAAGATGCTGGTGCTGCTCAGGCAGGGACGTATCAGTAAATGGTTCAGCGGGATAGGTCAGGAGGCGATATCAATAGGCACTACCCTGGCACTGGACAACGATGAATACGTGATGCCCCTGCACCGCAACCTGGGAGTATTTACCGCCCGCCGTATGCCTTTCGACAAACTCTTTATGCAATGGCAGGGTCGCAAAGAAGGATTCAGCAAGGGACGTGAGCGCTCATTCCACTTCGGAGCCAATGAATATCATATCTGCGGAATGATATCGCACCTAGGTCCGCAGCTGGCTATAGCAGATGGGATAGCATTGGCACATAAATTACGCAAAGAGAAAAAGGTATCGGTAGCCTTCAGCGGAGACGGGGGAACCAGTGAAGGCGATTTCCATGAAGCGCTGAATGTGGCAGCTGTCTGGCGCCTGCCCGTGATCTTTATAATAGAGAACAACGGATACGGCCTGAGTACACCGGTGAATGAACAATTTGTTTGTAAGCAACTGGCCGACCGTGCCAAAGGATATGGCATGATGGGCGTGACCATAGACGGGAACAATGTGCTGGAAGTTTTCCGCACTATTACGGACGCGCGGCAGTATTGCATTAAGGAACAGAAGCCGATGCTGATAGAATGTATGACCTTCAGGATGCGGGGACACGAAGAAGCCAGCGGCGTAAAGTATGTGCCTAAAGACCTTTTCGAAGAGTGGGCCAAGAAAGATCCGCTTAGCAATTACGAAAGTTACCTGCTGCAGGAAGGCATTATTAACGAAACCTTTGTTGCCGATACACGGATCAACATACAGAAAGAAATAGAAGACGGGCTGGCCACAGGCTTTGCTGCACAACCTGTTGTACCCGACACAGCAGAAGAAATACAGGACGTATATGCCCCGTCGCGCAACATAGCGACTCCGCCTGCCAGTACTGCAACATCGGAAAAGAAATTTATACAGGCTATCAGTGATGGGTTGAAGCAATGCATGGAGCAGTTCCCAAACCTGGTGCTGATGGGTCAGGACATAGCAGAATATGGCGGAGCATTTAAGGTGACGGAGGGATTCGTGGCGCAATTTGGAAAAGATAGAGTCAGAAATACACCGTTGTGCGAAAGCGCAATAGTTGGTGCGGCTTTAGGCCTTTCCATAAAAGGATTTAAGGCAATGATGGAAATGCAGTTTGCGGATTTCGTGACTGTGGGCTTTAACCAGATCATCAATAATTTGGCCAAGATACATTATCGGTGGGGGCAGAATGCCGATGTAGTAATACGCATGCCCACCGGAGGCGGCGTAGGCGCCGGGCCTTTCCACTCGCAGAGCAATGAAGCATGGTTTGTGCATACACCAGGCTTAAAAATAGTTTATCCTTCCACTCCGGAAGATGCAAAGGGACTAATGATCGCCGCTATAGAAGACCCGAACCCTGTAATATTCTTTGAGCACAAAGCCTTGTACCGTGCTATCAGCGGGCAGGTGCCTGACGATTACTACACCATAGAAATAGGCAAGGCAAGACAGGTGCAGGAAGGAGAAGACATCAGCATCATTACCTACGGTGCGGGCGTGCACTGGGCTACAGAATATGCAGCTGCGCATCCTGATATTTCTTTTGACATATTAGATCTTCGTACACTGCTGCCACTTGATTATGATGCCATACGCAGATCGGTAGAACGTACAGGGAAAGTATTGCTGCTGCACGAAGACACCCTCACAGGTGGCATAGGCGGCGAACTGGCAGCCTGGATATCGGAACACTGTTTCAGCAGCCTGGATGCACCAATAATAAGGTGCGCCAGCCTGGACACACCTGTACCTTTTGCTATTGAACTGGAACAGAACTTTTTAGCTAAGAGCAGACTGGACGAACGTGTGCAGAAACTGATGAATTTTTAAGGCTGAACCGCGATTCGCACTATTTAACGGATTAACCAGGTTTTTCTTGTTAATGTTTAAGTGAGTGTGATTAAAAATCAGGTCAATCCTGCATCTTTTACTATTTTTACGGTGTTATGAGGAGAGTTTTCGCACCGGTATCCATATTAGCTACTGCATTGTTCACACTTACTGCCTGCGGCGGCAGCAGTACGAACAAAAAGGCCGAAGGAGAAGCTATTGTAATGGGCGACCCCTCCACCATTGTAACTGAAACAGATTCTGCTCACCTGAGGGATATTGTTGCAGACCTGAAGCCTGCGGAAGTAGTGAAGGATACAGCTACTGTTGCAAAGGTTGACAGTGCGGCGAAAAAGGAGGACGGCACCAATGTAAAGCCTGAACCTCCCGTACAAAAGGCCATAGCCGTTAAAGGACTTAACATCGACTTTAGAGAAGTGGACATCCTGCTACCGGGCCTGGCAGCAAAAAATGCAACCAGCAAAGATCTGCAAAAAACCAATAGCGCCACCTTCCAACTTACCGAAGGCGATATAAGGAACAGCGCACTGCAGACGAGCGAGGCTACAGTTACTAATGTTTCCATGCGTTACCAATCGGGTATTAATATCAAAAACAACCTGGGCACCCTTGAACTGGATGCACTGAACAGCACCAGCGGCTGGAAAGCACTGAAAGGTGCCCAGGGCATCTATACCATCAGCGGACTGGACGATAAGCAACTGGCCACTGCACGTGTAAATGCCAGTACCCTGAAAAATGCCATCAACAGAGAGGCGCGCCAGCGCAGAATGAACAAGAAGACACAGCAACAATGGCAGAACAGCGTGCGCAATGTACGCGCTGCCAATCAAAAGCCACTTGATGTGGTGCTGCGTGCAGTTATGTTCAAAATAGACGGGAAAGACAAGGCAGGGAAATCCTTCTCTAAACAGGTTCGTATAGACCTTTAAACATCCATCTAAATGCAGGCAGCAGGCTCCGAGCAAACATTGGTTATCTACGCTGCTATTGATAGTCCACGCCTGCGATACGTGCTGGACTGGATCTTCACTGAACGTTTAGGCATTGAATACCGGCTGACCTCTGATGAGGCAGAAGCACAACAAACGGAGTTTTACCTGTCCTACGGAAAGAACTCCGGCAAAGCGCTTTCTATTCCCGCTACTAAGCTCCTGAATGACACAGGTATTTCCCAGCATAAAGCAGACACAGGTGAATGGCAGGGAATACCCACACTATATGCTGTGAATGATGAAACCTATGCTATCCCCTTTGATCTATTCTCTGCAGCGTTTTTCCTGTTATCCCGCTACGAAGAGTACTACTCATTTAACCCCGACAAGCACCAGCGCTACCCTGCTACAGAAAGCATACTGTACAGGAATGGCTGGCTAAAGCGGCCGGTATTGGATGAATGGGTAACCGCACTGGGGAAAATTCTAAGGGACAAGGGGCTAAAGACCAACAGGCCTGCCTTTTTCTTCCAGCCCAGTTATGATATTGACATAGCCTACTCTTACCTGCACAAAGGCAGGACACGCAGCATAGGGGCCTTTATAAGAGACCTGCTTAAAGTAAATACATCTGAAATAACGGAACGCATATCGGTTAACCGTGGAAAGAAACAGGACCCCTTTGATAGCTTCGACACTATAACTAACTGGCATAAGCAATACAACTATAGTCCTGTTTACTTCATACTGGCTTCACTGCAAACAACCGATTTTGACAAGAATATAAGGCCAACCAATCCGCGCATGCAGGAGCTGATACGTGAGCTATCGGATGACGGCGCCATTGGTATACACCCCTCTTATTATTCCGACAGGTTCCCTGAATACAAGAACAAGGAGAAAGGCATACTGGAGCAGATTATCGGGAAGCCTATTGATAAATCACGGCAGCACTATATGAAGCTGAAAATGCCGGGCACTTACAGAAGCCTCATTGCCCTGGGGATTGAAGATGATTACAGCATGGGCTATGGTACCAACTTAGGTTTCCGTGCAGGGACCGGAGCTTCTTTTATGTGGTATGACCTAAAAAAGGAAGAGGCAAGTCAATTGCGTGTACATCCTTTCTGCTTTATGGATACTACCGCCCGCTACGAGGAAAAACTAAGTCCGGCGGAGGCAGTGCATGTGCTCAACGGCATGAAGAAGGTGCTGGAGCAATGCAACAGCATGCTGGTAACTATATTCCACAACTTTTCATTGGGAACGTCCCCGGAGTGGAAAGGCTGGAGAGAGGCCTACGAAAATTTCATTAAGAGATAGCTTACTTGCGAATGAGTACGCGAGTACCCACGCCAACAAGGGAGAATAGCTCTTCTATGTCCTTGTTCTTAAGCGCCACACAACCGTCAGTCCAACCCACACCCATTTCAATCATATCGTCGCCGCCCTGCCATATACCGTGGATGCCGATGTCGCCTCCAATCAGGGCCGTTGCGGGAATCACTCCTTTAGCCTTCAGGTTTTCGAAACGGACGCGGGCTGAGTCATTAGGATAGTCGATGAGCATAAACCTGTCGTACTTGCTGTTAGGATTTTTCTGCTTGATGGTAAACCAGCCCTCAGGTGTGCAGCGATCGCCTTCCATGCATTTGTTCTGCAAAGGCTTAGGGCCGAACACGGCCTTATAGCGACGGATGGTTTTTTTCTTGTACATCAACTGTACAAAATACTTGCTCTTATCAACGATAACGACAAGAGAATCTTTATTGATAGTATCCGGGTTGATCTTAGGAAAGGTCGCATTGTTAAAATTAACCTTACCCGTCATGTAGATCTCTTCGGTGACGATCATGGAACCTTGCTTGTATTTAAGCACTCTGACGAAGCGTCCTTTCTCATCTTTATATTCCCTTACGATCTTAACATCGCGGGGTTTCTGGTAAGCACTTCTTGAATCCTGCGCGTTTGAAAACAGGCACGCAAATAATAGGCTAATGGTAAGAATAAAACCTTTAAAGCCACTGTACACAAAACTGTCGCAGTATTTCATCATTTCCTAAAAAAGTAGCTTGGAAGACTACGAAACTAAGGAATAATAGCACTATCGTCAATATTATTATTATAAATTTTTTATAAAAATCTATAAGCCCCTTTGCCTGTACTGTCGCGGGTTTTTGCTAAGTTTGACTATCATGCCGGTTCTCACATATACTGAAGAAAATTACCTAAAGGCCATATACAGCATACAGGCAAATTCAAAGCAGAAGGGTGCTTCTGTAAACGAGATCGCAGAGCGTATGACTACCAAACCCGGAACTGTCACAGATATGTTGCGTAAGCTCTCGGAAAAGGAGCTGATACACTACGAGAAATACAAAAAAGTAGAACTCTCTAAAACAGGTCAATCAGCCGCCCTGCTAGTGCTGAGGAAGCACAGGCTGTGGGAAACCTTCCTGCATCACAAGCTGAACTTCCAATGGGACGAAGTACATGAGGTAGCAGAGCAGCTGGAACATATACAATCTACCAAGCTGATAGAGCGTCTTGACGATTTTCTTGGGTTCCCGGAATTTGATCCTCATGGCGACCCCATACCAAACTCTAAAGGTGAATTGCCGCATACGTCAACACTTGCCCTGATAGATGCAGAACCAGGCAAAGCCTGTAAAGTAGTGGCCGTACGGGACACTTCTTCTGCCTTCCTTCAACAACTGGAAAAGTTGCAACTGCAGATAGGCACTATGCTAAAGGTGACGGAAGTAATGCCTTATGACAACAGCGTAATGGTAAGCCGCGAAAAAGGCGATGCATTCCTGCTTTCTGAAAAAATAGCGCGGAATATTCTTGTGGCTCTGTAATATGCGCGACTTTACTTATTCGGATTATTAGGTTTCTTATAGATCGGTACTGTTGAGCATGGCTCTCCATACATAATGGACTTGGCTACAGGCCTAAGAATATTGGTTATGGCGACGTATGCAGATTCAGGTATAGGTGTATCTCCACACCCTTTCACCACCACGCGCTTATCAATGTACCCGGCTGAGTGGATGGCTTCAATCCGTTTGATCAATAATTCCTTTTTAAGCTCATCAGCGCTTCCGGAAAATACGTAAGCAGCAAAGGGCTGAAGATAATTGGCAGCCAGCATATAAGC
>DASPNB010000256.1:0-6662 GCA_035626755.1 Flavipsychrobacter sp. | reverse complement strand
GTATGGTGCGCGTGCGCTGGAAGTAGCTACCACTGTAAAACTTGCCCGCGCACTGTGGATCATTCCGTTATCTATAGCCTTTGCCCTGCTTAGCAAACAGAAATCGGGTAAGATCAAGATCCCCTACTTCATCGGCTTTTTCATAATTGCTATGGCGCTTAATACCTACCTGGAACCGGTGCGGACCGTAGCTCCATACATTGTAGAAGCTTCTAAAGCGGGGTTAAAGGCTACCCTTTTCCTCATAGGTACTGGCCTTTCGATTCAAAACCTGCGTGCGGTAGGTTTCAAACCGCTGATACTGGGAGTAATACTCTGGGTATCGATATCTATTGTTTCCCTGTGGGCGGTTATCCACCTGTTTTAGTTTAGTTCCATTTGAACGGGAGTTGTTTGAGAATATTTTCAATTCTCAGCGCATATGGCGATGTTTTTTTTATTTCGCTGCGACACAACAACCCTTAAAACAAACAGAAACATACTTTAAAAAATCTTAATCACGCTATTCAGGGGAGGAATGAGTGGAGAGTTAGCAGCAGTTTTATGCCTTAAAAAATCGTAGACATGAAACCATTTGCACTATCAACATTTACAAAAATTACGCTACTGTCATTTTCTATTCTGTTCTGTGCAGGCAAAGTATCAGCACAGGCTGACAACCTTTGTGTCTTTAACCAGGCCACAGCACCCTACCAGGAATTGACACTGGATACGGACATTACCAGCATTGTCTTCATGCCTGACAGCTACTATACCGTACTTTCTGTGCTGGGCGATACCTATCCGCTGATGGGACAGCCTTGGCTGATAGACACGATCAACGCCGCGATATATGTAATGAAGAACGGGCGCACCTACCTGGGCCTTGACACAGGATTTGCCATATTTGACTGCCTGTATAATGACTCACTGGTAACGATCGATGCTTCTTCTAAAGTATCGTATAAAATAGAAGGCAGCGGCAACCAGGAAATACTGAAGATACAATGGAAGAACCTGGCAGTAGCCACAGGCCCCGCAGGTAACTTCATCAACATACAAACCTGGCTGTACAAAGAAACAGGGGTGATAGAATTCCATTACGGTCCGCGATCGGCTAATAATGCTTCAGGCTATACCTCAAGCGGCCCCACAGGTATATATACCGGCATCTGGTATTCTGACTACAACTTTACTGCCATGTATGAAAAGATACAGGTGAAGGGACAGCCCCCGGCCATACAGATAGATTCGAACCTGAACATGAACGTGCCTAATATATTCGGCGTACCTGACAGCGGGACCGTGTACCGCTTTGTGCCGAAGGCAGTGGCGGCATCGGTGGCGGTGGCTATGAATGAGGAAGCGTGGAGCATAGTTCCGAACCCGGCTAAGGATAAGGTGACAGTGCGTCTTCCATCGAACGAAAAGGCCCTGGTTACGATAGTGAGCGTGACCGGCAGTGTGGTATATAGCAAAGAAGTGATCGGTTTACGGAGTGTAGAGATAAACACGAGTGAATTGGCTGCGGGGCAGTATTTTGTGCGGGTGAGTAATAGTGCGGGAGAGCGGGTGAAGGTGCTGAGTGTGATCAAATAAGTAGTAGATATTTATTCGCTGTTCGGAATGTTCTATAGCACATCCCGAACAGCGTTTTCTTAGTGGTTTACAACAAATCTTTTTGTCAATGTCTGACCGTTGCGGTTGACCTGGATGAAATAGTTGCCGCTTGCCATTGTACTTGTATTGATGGTAGTAGAGCTTTTCACGTTGCTTTGTGAAAATACAGACTGACCAGTATTTGAATAAACTGAGAGGTCGTAGGTCTTGTTCTTATCATCAATTTGTACTGTGACAGACGTGGAGGCAGGATTAGGGTATAAGCTAAAGTTCATGCCGCTGGAGCTGAGGATGTCCGGAGTTTCAAGAGCCTGCATATTGTGCGTGGAGGCCAGAAAGAAATTGTGTTCCATATAAGAGGTACCTGAAGTAGCCAAACTTACAGGGCCGAATGCAATGCTGGAAGTATAAAAGCCAGCGACCAAATAAGCTTTGCCTGAAAACGTTGCAGCCCAGAAATTCTGATTGTTATAGAAGTTATTTCCGTAGGTCAGCAGCCATTTTACAGAGCCCGTAGTGTCGTAGCTAACAACGAACATCTTTATGTTATTGTTTGACGATGATAAAGGAATGCCGTCAAAATCGACAGAGCCCAAATAGTAACCGGCACAGTACATAGAATCGCTATACTGGAAGTGCCTGATACTTCTAATGGCAGTTGTCTGGTTCGATATAACATTTTCCATTTTCCTCGCCCAAACGAGACTACCATTCGGAGTAAATTTGGCAAGGAAACCGGAGGGATTACAGGATGGCAGATTCGAATCGAACCAGAAAGTTCTATATGCTGTTCCGCCGATATACATGTTGTTGTCGTCATCAAAATCAAGTGAATTTGGAATACCCGACCAGTCCACCGTCACGCTATCATATTCTCTTTTCCATAAAAACTGCCCGGTGGGGTTAAACTTCAATATGAGCAAATTATTCATGGTCACCCAATTAGAAGTAGACGTATCCGTTCTTGAACATGAATTTACCAGCACTACATTGCCCTGACGATCGACCTTGATATTTGCGCCTGTTCCTATACCGGCACCTTGCCAGTTATTGGGCTTAACATAATGCCAGAGAATATTGCCATTTGGATCGAACTTTATCACCATTGGCGCATGGCTACCGGGAATTGTATTGCCAAAGGTGGTGATGTTGCCTATGACCGTACTTTGGCAACGAGCGGGCCCAGCATAATAAATATTACCCGCAGCGTCGAGATCAAGACCGAATAACTGCTGGTGATAGGGCCAGATGCCAAGAATACCAGGCTTTACCCAGATAAAATTACCTGCGGTATCCATTTTAGCAATAAAGAAGCCTAGTTTATTTTCCGTCACCTGAATGTTGTCAAAAGTGGCTGTGTCAGTGAAGATGCCACATAAATACAAGTTGCCGTTGTTGTCTACTTTTATGCGTTTACCGACATCACCATAGATGCCTCCGGCTGTCCTTATCCATACCTGGTTACCATTCACATCATACTTGGCCACGAATACGTCGTATGAGTCGACCACGGGCACGGTCTGGCCATTTACCACGCAGCCGGGTGAAACATAACCTGTTACATAGCTGTTACCCTGTGCGTCGGCAGTGATGTCGAGCGCCATGTTACCGTTGCCGTTGCTTCCGCCATCTTTGGCCCAGGCCCAGTTAAGCTGACAATAAGATGTAGTAGAAAAAAGCAGGAAAGCTGCAATGAAATGGAGTAGAAAAAGGGTCTTCTTCATAAATAAGTTTAGGTTCAGGTAATTGGTTTCACTAAGATAGACGAAAAATCCCGCTAATTGTTAGCCGGCGGACACAAAAAAAGTGCACTTTTTCAAGTGCACTTATCTAAGGTCAAACATTTCTTCATTTACTCCGCCATTATCTCTTCTATCACAGCGGCTATGTCTTCTGCATTAGGCTTGGAGAAATAGTCGCCGTCGGTGGCGTAGGCAGGGCGGTGGGCCTGGGCTGAGATGGTTCGTGGTGCGGCATCGAGCCAGCGGTAGGCGTTCTGCCTCTCGATCACCTGCTGGAACATGTAGGCTGAGGCTCCACCCCCACTCGTCCGCGTTTGCAACGCGGATGCAAGAGATAGGCGTTTGCAACGCCTATACATAATCCAGAAAAACTTTCCCACATCACCCCGCAAATATTTGGATCACCCCACCCTTTCTCCGTAACTTTACTAAAACGCCGGAAGCCTTGTGCATGGCGGCTTTACAGCTCTTTGAAACACCCATTTACCACCGGAAATGATCGGTAACAAACCGGTAAACAACCGGTAACAAACCGGTAATAAAGCGGTAAAAAAACCGGTAGTGAGCGGTAAAGAATCGGTAACAAAAAAAGAAGGAATTCAGTATTGGCGCAGCTTTCAGCCCTTCCAAAATTTCAAAACCGGAAATAAGAGTGGTTGGGCACGCCAATCAGCCTATTGCCACTTGCTGAAAATAACATCGTAGCCGGAGGCAGTGAGGTGGCGATGGCCGTTGTTGTCTTTAAAGATGCGGATGGTATCGGTCACCGCCAGCCTGTTTACAAAGTAGTAGGCCATTACAGTATCGCCCAGGCCGGTGATGGTATCATTCTCTACATGGAAGCTGCCGGGAATGGCGGTGATATTCAGTACCTGGTCTGCGCCGCTGCCTGTTACCCAGAAGCGGCAGGTGGTTGTTGATTCGTAGTCGTTCTTGAATTCGTACAGCATGCTATCATGCACCAGCCTGAAGAGGACCGTTTGGCTATCCGTGGGATCGCTGAGTTCGTAAAAGTCAAGAAATCTCATATCCAGGTGTGAGAGCGCGCTGCCTACCGTGGGGCCTGTTGTTACAGGTGCAGGCGTTGATGGCCCATCCTTGCTGCAGGCTGAGAGGAACAGTAGTGATAGTATAAGTAGTACGCGCATAAGTACCTAAAATTAGGGAAAGATCTGAAGTATAGCGCAAACATTAACAAGGCTTCACAGCCGGCAAAGACCCCGGCGAAATAGCCCGCCCATAACGATTATTAGAAAAACTGCGCAATATATTGGCATTTTCAGCAAAGCGTTGTTATATTAGCACAATTAATCATCCTTAAAAACTTTTTTTATGAAAAAGCTAAACCTACCCAAGGCTAAACCGGCGCTACTTGCTGCTGCAATAGCTATTTTTTCATTTATTACTGTTGTCTACACCTCTTGTACCCCCGACAAATGCAAGGATGTCGTTTGCCAGAATGGCGGCACCTGCGGTGAGGGGAATTGTACTTGCCCTACCGGCTTCTCGGGAACACTTTGTGCTACCAATGATGCAACAAAATTCCTCGGTACATGGACCGGAAGTACCAACTGCGGCAGCGGTACGCAACTAATAATTACCCAAGGCACAGGAGCGACTATACTGATCTCGTCAAACGCAGGGACCGGCAGCTGCTTTAAAACCTTTAATATGGTAGGCACTGTAAACGGCAATACTGCCACCTTTAACCAGACCGAACTGGACAACTGCGCCAACTCTTACACAATGGCTGGCACCGCAACTATAACCGGCAATAGCATTACCTTCTCAATGAATTTTTCTGGTGCGATAACTGCATCATGCACCTTCGCCGGTACGAAGTAAAAACTGGCAACATTGCTAAAAAGCTGCCTCAGATAAAACTCAGAGGCAGCTTTAATCAACAATCAACCAATCAACTAATCAACTAATCAACTAATCAACTAATCAACTAATCAACCAATCAACTAATCAACTAATCAACTAACCAACCTACTCCGCCATTATCTCTTCTATCACCGCGGCTATGTCTTCCGCATTGGGTTTGGAGAAATAATCGCCGTCGGTAGCATAGGCAGGGCGGTGGGCCTGGGCAGTGATGGTGCGCGGGGCAGCATCCAGCCATCGGTAGGCGTTCTGCTTTTCTATCACCTGCTGGAACATATAGGCAGAGGCTCCACCCGGTACGTCTTCGTCTATGAATACGATGCGGCCGCTCTTCTTCAGCGATTCCACTATCATGCCGTTCACGTCAAAAGGCAGCAGGGTGCGCACATCTATCACTTCACAGGAGATGCCCTGCGGCTCCAGGTAGTTGACAATCGCCTCTTCTATTACACGCAGGGTAGAACCGTAAGAAACGATAGTAATATCCTCCCCTTCGCGTATCACTTCCGGTATACCGAAAGGCACGGTGTATGAGTCGAGATTGGCAGGCAGTTGTTCTTTCAGGCGGTAACCGTTGAGGCATTCTATTACAATACCCGGTTCGTCGCTTTGCAGCAGGGTGTTGTACATGCCTGCTGCCTGGGTCATGTTACGAGGCACACAGAGGTACATACCACGCAGGCTGTTGATCATCATACCTATGGGTGAGCCTGAGTGCCAGATGCCTTCCAGCCTGTGGCCACGGGTGCGTATGATGAGCGGGCATTTCTGTCCGCCGCGGGTGCGGTATTGAAGCGTAGCCACATCATCGCTGAGCGGTTGAAGGGCATACAGCAGGTAATCTAAGTATTGTATCTCGGCTATGGGGCGTAGGCCACGCATAGCCATGCCGATACCCTGCCCTACAATGCTGGCCTCACGTATGCCCGTATCGAAGATGCGGAGGTCGCCGTATTTTTCCTGCAGGCCTGCGAAGCCCTGGTTCACATCGCCTATCTTACCAAGGTCCTCACCAAAGGCAAAGACAGCAGGATTGGAAGCGAAGGTTAGATCGAAGAACTTGTTGAGTATCTCGTAGCCATTCAGTACCGGGCTGTCGTCGGCTGTCTCTGCTTTCACCTCAGGCACCTTCATCGCAGACCAGGCAGATTCAGAATGCAGGTGTGAAGAGAATTTATCGCGGTTGTCTTGTAGTAAATTGTCGTAGAAGGTGCGGAGGTTACGGATAGCATCGCCGTTACCGTTGCTCATATGCAGCACGCGGCGCAGGGTCTGCATTACGTCTTTGCGGATCGGCTCTTTTATTGCACCGAGGCTTTGCGCCAGCTCTGCTATAGCGGTAGCGCTGTCGCCGCCTTCGTACACCAGTTGGTTGCAAAGAGTAACTGCATGCTGCACCTGGCTGCGTATGGGTGTGATGAACGCATCCCAGGC
>DASPNB010000255.1:0-5481 GCA_035626755.1 Flavipsychrobacter sp. | reverse complement strand
ACCAAGGACATCCCCCGGCCGCCACGCTCGGGCCGCCCACTGGCCACCCCCTTCGCTCGCCCACGAGGCCACGCGGCAAGGGGGACTTTGCGGCATGGAATGTGCGAGCGGGATGTGTCCACACGATAGGATAACAATAGGGTGTCAATCGGCCCATGCCGCTACGACCTGTCAAACTTTTGTCATAACCCGCACTTACACAGCCTTTTGCACAAGCCCGGCTTAATTATTGCTGACTAATGGGAAATCAAAAAAGGATTATGAAGAAGATTGGACAAATTGCCATTGCTGCCGTTGTGACAGTAACCGTTTTCACCGCCTGTAAGCAAAATCATACATGTGCGTGTAACGTAAGTGTGGAAGCCTACACGGAAGGAGACTCTACAGGAATGATCACCGTTGAAGCCCAGGACACAACCTTCACCTACGCTTATGAGGGTGTATCTAAGAAAGATGCCGATAACCAGTGCGAAGGTGCAGGTGCATCTCTGAACACCACTTACAAGATGCTGTTTGAAGATCACGTAACAGTAAACTGCGATCTGAACTAGTATTAAAAAAAGCAAGCTTATAAAACGGGACAATAATTGTCCCGTTTTTTTTGCCTCGCAATATCCGCGAGATAATGGTATATTTAAGTAAACAATATTATGCATTCCATTACGATCACTCTTAACAATATTGAGGCACTGGATGAGGCGGAAACGGAGGGACTGGAAGCAATGCTATGCAAGGCGAAGAATGTGCAGCTGAAAAAAGGCGACTGCCTGTGGGGGCCGGGAGCCATGCCTGACTATGAAGGTTACGTGGTAATGGGCCTGCTGCGCCATGTTGTTGAAGAAAAAGAAGATCATGAAAGGATCATCCAGTTCTACAGGGAAGGTGATTTTATCCACGACTGTTCCGGCGCGCTTACCGACTATTCCATTATAGCTGTGGAAGACTCCACTTTGCATATGCTTAAAATGGGATCGTGGCAGGAGCTGATGACCCGGTTTCCTAAAATAGAACGGATCAGCGGTCAGATGATGACCAAGCAACTCCTCAGGCACAAGCAACATGTGAATATGCTGATGAAACCGGGTCCGGAAGAACGCTATAAATTCCTGCTGCAAACAGAACCCGAACTGGTGAACCGTGTATCGGTCACCCACCTGGCCCAGTACCTGGGCATATCGCGTGAGACGCTGAGCCGCATGCGTGCAAAAGTGGCCGAAGGATCCATTTTGTGACCAGGGTCACAGTAGCTTTTTGAATGATGGGATAGATTTACCCTCACAAACGCAGCAAGCACATGGCACTCAAAACAGACATCTTCCGCGAACTGAAAATGGGCAAAGAAGTATTCCATCCTTTGGAATACGATACCGATTCTTTTACGATGAACTGGACCATGGAAAAAGGCGGCAAAGTTCCGCCTCACTTTCATGAGTATATGAATGAGCACTTTACTGTGACGAAGGGTGAGGTCACCTTTGTGGTTAATGGCGCGAAGATCACTAAAAAGGCAGGTGAAGAATTCTTTGTAGCCAAAGGCGTTCCCCACTCCATAGTGAATAAATACGGTTCGCAGATAGGACTGAAAGTAAGGTATGAACCCTGCGCCGATACACACAGGCTATTCGAGATCATGGCCGTGCTGGACCAGCAAAAACCGGGAAGCATGGTGAACATGCTTAAATACTTTTACCTGTATCCAAGACTGGGACTTAAACCATTCTCGTCCGTGCACCCGAAATTTGTAATGGCCATTATGCAGGGGATCGTGAATGTTGTCGGGAATGTATCGGGCTGGAGAAAGCTGGTGAAGGAGTTTAACTGAGAGCCCGGTACTTTGGTGATGTGTTTTTTCCAGGTGGGGTTTAGTGTATCTACAAAGTCGCTGTGGGTCCGCCCTTGAATTTTCCTTAAGAATAAAAAAAGCATCAATAAATAGATTCGCCTCCTGCTCCCGCTTGCTATCGGATAGGCGGGAGGGGAGTTTGTGTTTTTCCTTAAGAACAAAAAAGTATAACAATAATATCGATCCCCTCCTGGCCGGGAGGGGAATGCCGGGCAAACTTGCCTGGTCGGGGGTGGGCAACCCAGCGGGTGAGCAGAAGAAAGGGGCATAAACACCATTGCTTATATTCACCCTTAACATATATCAATTAAACAAAATAGAATCCGTGTATTCCCCTAAATCATACAAACTCAGTCAGTTATAATTTATCACCCGGTCAATAGGGTGTTTTCACCTGTTATCTGTTTGTTATCCGCTTCTAAACCTGTGGTTAAGCGGGGCCCTAAAATTGGCAAAGGGCTATCCGGCGCTGCATCTTTGTGTCATCACGAGAGGGATAAACATATAGAGACATGAGAAACTTACTTTTAACTACCGTTTTACTTTTGGCCTTCGCCCGCATTGCAAACGCACAAAACGCCAGCGCCGGTGCCAGCCAGCAGGTGAGCCTTACATTATCAAATGTCATCGCTATTACCTTTACAGGTACAGGCACCAATACCGGCAGCACTGTAAATATGGCGTTCAATACCGTGAACGATTACCTGCAGGGTGTCACTTCGGCTGCACAGCAGCTTAAGGTGCAGTCAAATACAGGTTTCAACGTAGCTGTAAAGTTTGACGTGACTACATTCAGCTATGTAGGCCAGGGCATCCTGAACCTGAATAATATTCCTACCAATGTTTTCCAGGCAAGGGTTACAGCTAATAATACAGGCGGCAGCATTGCATCGCCGTTCAGCGCTACCAGCTATGCTCCTGTTTATTCCACCAACCAGGACATCATTACAGGCGGCCAGTTTGGCGACGACCAGAATTTCTCCGTAATGTATAAGGTTATACCCGGCCTGGCATTACCTGCAGGTATTTATACTATCGATATCGTATACACTGCCACACAGCAATAAGATCTTAGCAGCATAGCTTTTTTCCAAAGGGCGTCCGAAGTGACGCTCTTTTTTGTATTGGGGACAGCCCAATCCCCAAGCATTTCGCATAACACCGGCATCCCCTTTGCCTGTCCCGCTAGCCAGGCAATCGCGTGGCCAGTGCGTTGGTTGCTGCTTTGGGGACAAAAAAGCCCGAAAATAAAATTTGCCCTACCGATTGCTATCGGGCCGGGGGCAACAAAGCGGGTAGTAAAACACGACCCGAGAAACAGCACATATTATTACGTATCAATATTTTTTTATATTTTGTACTATCATTAACCACTTAAACAATTGACATATGGTACGTAATTTATTATTGGCTACGGCCACATCGGTGTTGCTTTTGAGCGGCTGCGTTGGCAGCGGCACTTCGTCTGGCGCAGGTACAGCAGATAGTTCTGCAACAACAAATTCGCAGGAAGACAAAGAGGAACGAAATAAGAAGACGGTAATGGCCAGCATGGAAGCTATGACTAAAGGCGATGTAGATGCCATGCTGAAAGATGCCGCACCGGACGCTGTGGACTATAACGATGGCAGTATGCCGCCGATGAAAATAAGCGACAGCCTGAAAGGTATGATCAAGCAATTTATGACCGCCTTCCCGGATTACAAGGTAAATAATGCCGAGTACTTTGCTGATGGCAACAAAGTTCTTGTGTACTATGAATGCAGCGGCACATGGAAAAATGACATGATGGGGATGAAGGCTACAGGTAAGCCTTTTACACAAAGGGATGTAGAAATATTTACGTTCAACGATGAAGGTAAAGTAACAGAGCACCGCTCCGTGCAAAGTATGGGCACAATGATGGCACAAATTGGCGCTGTTCCGCCACCACCGGAAAAATAATCGCAAAAGATCATAATAGCAACGCACCTGCCTGGCCGGCGGGTGCGTTTTGTTTAGTATGGGCGAGCGGCTCAGTTGCTGTGTCACCCCCCCAGCCGGAGCGAAGCTCCGGCATCCCCTCCCTGCGAGGAGGAGACTAGTGTGTATGATGCAGTACCATACATTATTCTTCTGGTTAATAGCAGGGATTTATGTATTTTTGCGTCTCAAAATTTACGGAATAAATAAAGAAATAATATCATGAGTACAGCAACTCGCTCTCAAATTGATTTTAAAATGCCCTATAAAGTGGCAGACATCAGCCTGGCTGAATGGGGACGTAAGGAAATAAGGCTGGCCGAGGCAGAAATGCCCGGCCTGATGGCTATCCGTGCAGAATATGGTCCATCTCAACCGCTGAAAGGCGCCCGCATAGCCGGTTGCCTTCACATGACAATACAGACTGCCGTGCTGATAGAAACACTGATAGCCCTGGGGGCCGAGGTGCGCTGGAGCTCTTGCAACATATTCTCTACGCAGGATCACGCTGCTGCAGCTATTGCTGCCGCAGGTATCGGCGTTTTTGCCTGGAAAGGCCAGACTCAAGCGGAAGCTGACTGGTGCATAGAGCAGACCCTGTTCTTTGGTGGTGAAGACCGTCCGCTGAATATGATACTGGATGACGGTGGTGACCTGACAAACATCGTTCTGGATAACTACACCGAACTGGTTCAGCACATAAAAGGCCTGAGTGAAGAAACTACTACAGGTGTTCACCGCCTGTATGAGCGTATGCAGAAAGGTACATTACCAATGCCTGCTATCAATGTGAACGACTCTGTAACCAAGAGCAAGTTTGATAACAAATACGGCTGTAAGGAATCACTGGTGGATTCTATCCGTCGCGCTACTGACGTGATGATGGCCGGTAAGGTTGCCGTTGTAGGTGGTTATGGCGACGTAGGTAAGGGTTCCGCTGAATCGCTGCGTGGTGCAGGCGCCCGCGTAATAGTAACTGAAATAGATCCTATCTGCGCGCTGCAGGCTGCAATGGACGGCTTTGAGGTGAAGAAAATGATAGACGCGGTAAAAGAAGCCGACATCATCGTTACCGCCTCCGGTTGCCGCGACCTGATCACTGAAGCCCACTTCCGTGCTATGAAGGACAAGGCCATTGTTTGTAACATCGGCCACTTTGATATAGAAATAGACATGGCATGGCTGAACGGCGCTTATGGCAACACTAAGGATACCATTAAGCCACAGGTAGACCTGTACACTATAGACGGCAAGCAAGTGATAGTACTGGCTGAAGGGCGCCTGGTGAACCTGGGTTGCGCTACCGGCCATCCCAGCTTTGTAATGAGTAACTCATTTACTAACCAGACGCTGGCACAGATAGAGCTGTGGAACAACCACGCTAACTACGAGAACAAAGTATACGTTCTGCCTAAGCACCTGGATGAGAAAGTTGCCCGCCTGCACCTGGCTAAGATAGGTGTGGTGCTTGAAGAGCTGACCGATACGCAGGCTAACTACCTGGGCGTAGCGAAGAACGGCCCCTACAAGCCGGAGCATTATCGTTACTAGTAGATTGATATTCAATTTCTTAAAAGCCTCGCAAAATTGCGGGGCTTTTATTTTTTTTAGGCTCTTAACGCCAGGGCAAGAACGTGTGGCCAGGTTGCTTCGCCGCCGATTAGCGATATACCCCT
>DASPNB010000254.1:0-3715 GCA_035626755.1 Flavipsychrobacter sp. | reverse complement strand
CCTTGAAGAACTGAGCCAGGACTGGAACAACAACAGCTGGGAGAACCAAAACCGTGTGCTTTGCACCTATGATGGTAACAACAACCTGCTATCGCAGGAATATGAGAACTGGGTGAGCAATGCGTGGGTGAAATCCTACCTCTACATCTACTACTATGATGGCAACAATAATATGATAGCTAATAAGAGCGCCTGGTGGAATGCAGGCACGAGTCAGTATGACAGCGCCAATCATAATGTTTTCTACTATAACACGAACAACCAGGTGGATTCATCCCTCTACTACTCGTGGAACAGCGGCTGGCAGCTTGGTAACCGCACTGTGAGTTACTATGATGGCAACAATGTAAACATCGGGTACTTGTCTCAAAACTGGGTCAACAATGCCTGGGAGAACAACCTTCAGAGCTTCACCCTTTTTGACCAGAACAATATTCCTTGCGGTGATTCGGTACAGAACTGGTTACTTTATAATAATACCTGGAGAAATTTTTCGCGTGGAAAGAGCACTTTTGATATGAACGGGAATGCTGTGGAATACTTGTACCAGAAATGGGATACCGGATACGCAGCATTTATAAATGATTATATTGATTCAGTAACTTATAATAGCTATGACCAGCCAACGTGGAACAAAAGGCAGGGTTGGGATACGACCAACCAAATGTGGGTAGGTCGCTATGCCTTTACAGAGAACAGGTATTACTATGAGTTGTATACTGCGGATGTGAAAGATATGAAGAAGACAGGCAGTGAACTAAAACTTTACCCCGTTCCCGCACGCAGCAACATAAATATACAGGTGAACTGGAATAAACCGCAGGATTTTACCGCAGCAATATATGACATCCAGGGCCGCCTGCTGAGGCAGTGGGGTGAAAAAGCCTGCAAGGAATATAAAGCCAACATGCAGCTACAGGGAATGCCGCCGGGCAACTATGTGCTGAAGCTCAGAGGAAAAGGAGAACAGCTGGAAAAACGATTTGTAATTGCAGAATAGCCTAGAAAGTCAAAACTCAAAAGTTAAAAGACAAAAATTACCTGGAGAGTCCGGCGGTTTGTCCGCCGGGCTTTTTATTTGTTGCAGTGTTTGCGATATAGTAACTATTATTGTAAGTAATGATTACTGCAAGCAAAAAAGCACTGGTATTTTATTTTGTGCTGATGTGTGTATCGTGCCGATCTATGGAAAACAAGCTTCAGATAGAAGTAACCAAAGTAACCGCGCTTGATTCAATACCGGCAGGCTCTGGATTATTATTGGAAAAAGATTCACTATATATAATAAGTGATAACTCTCCCAGCCTGTTTAAACTCAATCTGAAGTCGAATACCTACCGGGAGATAACCATAAATGGTATGGACAAAAGTCAGTATGAGCTGCCTAAGAGAACAAAGCCGGACTTTGAAAGCAGTCTCCGCCTGAAAATAAAGGACAGAAACTACCTGTTGGCATTCGGCTCGGGCAGCGCGCCGAGAAGAGAAGTGCTGCTAATGCTAGAAATCGGTAAGGAACATGTGCAAAAACGTATCCCACTTAACAGGTTATATGCCGAACTGCGAAAAAGACATGGATTGTCAGATGAAGCCTTAAATATTGAGGGGGCGGCAGGTTGCCATGGACGTATATATCTCTTACTGAGAAAAAAAAATATGGTGGTTAGTATGGAGGAGAAAGACTTTATAGATTACCTGGAAGCTCCGCTGGAAAAAAGCGTCCCTGCGAGCAGCGAACAAATTATTACTCTACCGAGGCATGGAGGAGTATTTGCGGGATTCTCAGGAGCAACGGAGATTAGATATAAGGGCAAAGAGGCAATATTATTTTGTGCGTCGCTCGAACATACGCCCAATGCCATAGATGACGGGCCTGTCTCGGGCAGTTATGTGGGTCTGCTGACCGAGCAACATGGTAAGCTTGACCTGGGAGAGATCAATTTTGTAAGGGACCAGCGGGGAAACATCCTGAATGACAAAATAGAGTCGCTGGTAGTAAGTGAAGGCGATTCTGGAAGTTACAAAGCCATTTTGGTAGCAGACAATGATAATGGGCGATCGAAGCTCCTGGAAGTAGTCATATTAATAAAAAATTAAATTTCATTTACCACAGGTTTCCACATACTCCTAACATATGACAGTTTAATGCGAGGAGATGTGGGATATTTATTTATATTTGGAAACTCAGCTCATCATCAGAAAATAAAAAAGGTCGCCGTTTTTTTGAGCGGTGGTAGAAAAACCATTTTAAACATTACTTATTAATTGATGAAAAAAATCTTTTTGGCGATCGGTGTGGCAGCAGCTATCAGCCCGGCCTTCGCACAACACAAACACGGACAGGAGTACAATAAGTCTGTATTCAGGAATCCGGTATCAAAACGCAATTCCGAAGCTATAAGAAAGACCAACGCAGTGGCGACAGCAGCCTTTCCGCAATGGGGCATTGCAATGGACAAAGCGAATGGAACTATCAGGGACATATATGGACCTGCTATAACCATAGCCGGAGGTGATAACCTGCAACGTGCACAGAACTGTATGACGGAGAAATTGTCAGGCTTAGGTGTAAATCCGAGTCAATGGGTAATGACCAGGAATACACAGACCGACAAAGCTGGTTACGTTGACTTTACGCAAGTAATAGACGGACATAACGTGGTGTTCTCCAGTCTTGGCTTCCGTTTTACGCAAGATGGCCGACTGGTGAGAGTAAAAATGAAGAACTATGGTGAGCCACAAAACTATACTGCCCCTGCTCTTAGTTCAGGCGATGCACTTACTGCTGCAACGCAGGACCTTACCGGTTCAAATATCAGCAGCAGCAATGTTGATGCTGATTGGGTATGGTTTCCTGTTCCGACTGTTAACGGATATGAATTACACCCGGCATGGGCATTCCGCATTAGCGGTACCGACCTGAACAGGGAGGAAATGCAATTGAGGGGCTATGTAGATGGAATAACGGGCGAAGTACTGTATCGTAGCAATGACGTTAAGTTTGATTATGATCTGACTGTAAAAGCCATGATCTATGTGAACGGAACATCCAATCCGGCTACGCTTGAGCCATTGCCCCACATGAAGCTTACTGTGAACGGCAGCAACCAGTTGACTGACCATCTGGGATATTTTGCCAATACTTCCCTTACTATACCAGACCTGACTACCATAACATTGGAGGGCAGCTACTCAAGAGTAAGAGATGTACCTACGAGCAATACCGTTCCTTCGATACAGGAAAATGTTACGGCATTGGGCAGCACATATACCTACCCTACTACCGGGCTAGCCAAAAGCAGGCACCTGAATGCATTCTATCACGTAAACAAAGTGCATGACTACATGAAGTCGCATTACCCACTGTTTACAGATATGGACAACCCGTTGAATACAAATGTGGACCTGACCACCAGCTATTGTAATGCGTTTTATAATGGAAGCTCCATTAACTTCTATGCTGCAGCTAACGGATGTAATTCATTTGCCGAAATCAATGATATAGTATACCACGAATACGGACACGGTATAAATGATAAGTTCTATCAAGACCAGGGCGCTGGCGGCATGAATAACGGTGCACTGAATGAAGGTTATGCTGACGTGTGGGGCTTTAGCATTACCAATCACCCTGTGCTGGGACAGAACAGTACTGTCGGTGGTGGCTTTATAAGGAGGTATGATCTGGCTCCTAAAGTTTATCCTGAAGATATTGAAG
>DASPNB010000253.1:0-2611 GCA_035626755.1 Flavipsychrobacter sp. | reverse complement strand
CCGTATAGATTGCGATCCCGGTCGCAGGAGAGGAACAAGATTGGGAGGATAAATGCTAATAGCTTCAGGAATTTCATAGTGTTACTTGTTCTGTAAAGTTAGAACTTCTGCAGCAAAACACTGGCGGTTGCCACTACGCCTTCCTCGCGGCCGATAAAGCTGAGCGTTTCGGTGGTTGTGGCTTTTATGGAGACTTCGTCTTTGGTAAGGTCTAGAATAGAAGCAATTGCCAATTGCATTTGCTCTATATAAGGGCCAATCTTAGGTGCCTGGAGGAGTAGGGTGCTGTCGATGTTTACAACAGAGTATCCCTTATCGTGTATCAGGGCGTAGCAGCGCTGGAGTAATACCTTGCTATCTATTCCCTTATAGGTGTTATCAGTGTCAGGGAAGTGCTTGCCTATGTCGCCAAGTGCGAGGGCTCCCAACATAGCATCGCAGATGGCATGCAGGAGTACATCGGCGTCTGAATGGCCGATGGCACCTTTGTGGTGAGGTATTAATACTCCGCCTAGCCACAGTTCACGGCCTTCAGCCAATTGATGAAAATCTACTCCTTGTCCGATGCGATACATATGTTGAAAGTAAAAAGCAAAAATCAAAAAGAAAAATGAAAGCCGTCATTTGTGTGACGGCTTCCTGTATTTATTACCAGATGTTCAGATCAAAATCGTCGGCATTCTCTTCCGCATCCTCGTATCCCGCGTCCATGTGGCGTAGTATGCCCATGGCCGGGTCGTTATGTAACACACGACGCAACCTGTTAGCTGCATCTTCTGTACCGTCAGCTACTACCACCATACCTGCGTGTAGTGAATAGCCCATACCCACACCACCACCGTGGTGGAATGACACCCAGCTGGCTCCACCTGCAGTATTGATGAGCGCATTTAATATCGGCCAGTCGGCTACGGCATCGGAGCCGTCCTTCATCGCTTCTGTTTCGCGGTTAGGCGAGGCCACAGAGCCGCAGTCCAGGTGGTCACGGCCGATGACGATTGGGGCTTTTACCTTGCCTTTCTTTACCAGTTCATTGAACAGCAGACCCGCTTTCTCGCGTTCACCCATCCCTAACCAGCATATACGCGCCGGCAGACCCTGGAACGCTATTTTGTCTTTCGCCATATCCAGCCAGCGGTGAAGACCTTTATTGTCGGGAAAGAGCTCTTTCAGCGCTTTGTCCGTAGTATAAATGTCTTCAGGGTCGCCGCTTAAAGCTACCCAGCGGAATGGTCCCTTACCTTCACAGAAAAGCGGGCGGATATAAGCAGGTACAAAGCCGGGGAAATCGAAAGCGTTTTCTACCCCGCGCTTATCGTGCGCTTGTCCTCTAAGGTTATTGCCGTAATCGAATGTAATGGCACCGCGTTTTTGCAGTTCCAGCATTTGTTTAACGTGGCGGGCCATCGTATCCAGCGAGCGCTTGATGTATTCTTCCGGATTGCTACTGCGCAGTGCATTAGCTTCCGGCACACTTAATCCTTCGGGGAAATAACCAATAAGTTCATCGTGCGCCGATGTCTGGTCGGTAAGCGTATCGGGAGTAATGTTCTTGTCAATCAGTCTTTGCAGCAGGTCAACAACATTGCAGCATACACCGATTGAAACAGCCTTGCCTTTTGCTTTAGCATCCAATGCCCAGGCGATACCTTCTTCTATGTCGTGTGTATACTTGTCTATGTAGCGGGTCTCTACACGTTTCTTGATGCGCCATTCTTCCATTTCAGCAGCCAGGCAAACGCCTTCGTTCATGGTAATAGCCAATGGCTGAGCGCCACCCATACCACCAAGACCGGCGGTAACGTTCAATGTACCTTTCAGGCTACCGTTGTAGTGTTTATTGGCCAGTGAAAGATAAGTCTCGTAAGTACCCTGCACGATACCCTGTGAACCGATATATATCCAGCTGCCGGCTGTCATCTGCCCATACATCATCAGCCCTTTGGCTTCCAACTCGCGGAAGTGCTCCCAGTTGGCCCATTTGCCTACAAGGTTAGAGTTGGCTATAAGCACGCGTGGTGCATCCTTGTGAGAGCGAAGTACACCAACAGGTTTGCCCGACTGCACCATGAGCGTTTCATCTTCATTCAGCTCCTTCAGGCACTCCAGTATTTTATCAAAGCTTTTCCAGTTGCGTGCGGCCTTGCCTATACCGCCATATACTACGAGATCCTCCGGGCGTTCCGCCACTTCGGGGTCCAGGTTGTTCTGCAGCATGCGGAATGCAGCCTCTGTTACCCAGTTTTTACAATTCAGTTCATTCCCTCGCGGAGAGCGGATGATACGTTGAGTGGATATTGTTGAATCTGACATAGCTTAATTAAGCCCCCAACCCCCTAAAGGGGGCTCCCGGTTTTCTCGGGAAGTGAAGGTCTGTTTTTAATAAAATTCTCAATTGTTTTTGAAACGGCTTCTAAATGTTCCAGCACCTGTATATCAGTAAACCTTAGAAAGCTAATGTCTGCTGCTTCCAGTGTCTTTTGCCTTTCTGCATCATACGCCGCAACTTCTTTGTCTTGATGAACGCAGCCATCCACTTCAATAGCAAGTTTCAGAGAATGGCAATAAAAGTCTACAACGAAGACATACAAAGGATGTTGTCTTCTGAATT
>DASPNB010000252.1:0-3361 GCA_035626755.1 Flavipsychrobacter sp. | reverse complement strand
GCAAGGCATAGTGAGCATTAAAGACCTCTTCGCACACGAAATAAGCCTTGACAATATTACCCTTGCCAAACATCTGAAAAAACCCCTCGTGCTCCATGATAATACTCCGGCATACCGTGCGCTTGAATCATTCAGGCTAGGGAAACTGCATCACGCAATAGTGGTAGATGAATATGGCTCTATAGAAGGCGTAGTGTCTATGGACGATGTATTGGATGCGTTAGTGGGCGATGTATCGGAAATGGGACAGGAAGACTATAAGATCACTAAACGCAAGGACGGCACCTGGCTGGCAGACGCGCAATACCCCTATTTCGAACTGCTTCATTATTTTAATATCTCTGATGACGTTGCCCAGAATGAGTTCAATACAGTGGGCGGGCTGATATTGGACAAGTTAGGTCGCATGCCCAATATTGGCGATGAAATACAGTGGCACGGATACGAACTGGAAATAATAGATATGGATGGCCTGAGGATAGATAAAGTGCTGATAAAACAATTTGCTGAGCAGGAAGATGAACAGGAATAGTTCGTTTTATGCAAAATACAATAAATTGAAAATCAACTACTTACAAAAACATGCCCGGCATGTTCGCCGGCATTATTCATTCGCAATTTCTGGTTTTATATTTGTTAACGGTTCGTTGCCTGCTTGCAAAGCGGGCGTTAACCGAAGCCGTTTTTTTGGAGCAGGGCCCTCCCCCGTCGCATCTTTGTATCACAATAGCAAACAAACACAAACAACAACGACAAAGACAAACAAACTAAATGAAAAAGTTCATCGCAATCGCAGCCTTCACAATCATCGGTTTCTCAGCTAACGCTCAAAACCAGTCAAGCTCTGCCTCACAAACAGTACAACTGACACTGAGCAACGCTATCGAAATAACTTTCACAGGCAACAGCAGCGCTACAGGTGCGGCCGTAACGCTCCCCTTCACTACTGTTAACAACTATGCTAACGGTGTGGAATCAGATGCACAGGAACTGAGGGTTCGCTCTAACAAGAACTTCTCCGTAGCGGTAAAAGCCAACAATACCGGGTTCTCTTATACAGGCACTACTACCCCGGCACCGCAAATGCCCGTACAAGGCGTACTGGCTGTAAAAGTATCAGCTAACGGCACCGGTGGCGATATAGCAGGCTCTTTCAGCAACTATGCTACCCTGACTGCAAGCAACCAGAACCTGATCACAGCAGCTGACCGCGGCAGCAACCAGACTTTCAGCGTAAAATATAAAGCTACCCCTGGTTTCGCTTACCCTGCTGGTACTTACGCAGTAGACGTGGTTTATACAGCTACACAGGAATAAGATTTTTTTCATAGCAGTAATGGTTAATGGCCCGGCGGATTTCCGCTGGGCATTTTTATGCGCGAGCTACCTCTTTGTTAACCGCTTGTTAACGGTTTGCAAACGACTCGTTAACAACTGAAAACCAAACAGGTAAAAGGAACGATGCCAGCTATATTCGCATTAACAAACGGACAACAATCCGTAAACAAGCCGATAACAAAGGCTATAGGATATGAAAAGGATCACATTGTTCATCACATTTTGCCTGCTTGTGCAAACAGCGGTAACTGCACAAAACAAGTCTGGCAGTGCCTCTCAAGCCGCTAGCCTCGTGTTGAACAATTCAATTGATATCTCCTATATGGCTACCGGTGACGGTACAGGCAATGACGCAATAATGCAGTTCAGCACACCAGCTGATTATTCAAATGGTGTAACATCTCCCGAGCAGCTGCTAAGGGTACGGTCTAACAAGAACTTTAAGGTAGCAGTGAGGTGTGATGCCTCAAGTTTTGCATACCAAGGCGGAGACAATAATACGATAGAAAGCATGCCGGACAACGCACTTTGGCTGAAGGTGACCGCTAATAATACTGGTGGCGCAGTAAAAGCTCCTTTTAGCACTTCCGGATATGCAACATTGTCAGAAGAAAACCAGGACCTGCTGGTAAACGGCAACTATGGAGGTAATCAGACATTTTCAGTTCAATATAAATGCACCCCTGGTTTCAACCTGCCCGCGGGCACATACACCATGAATGTCGTTTTCACGGCGACACAGGAATAAAGTTGTTTTTTTTAGTACACTGGTTGATTTCCTCCCGTTCTCTACGGGAGGTTTTTTTCTTAGTGAATACAAAGTGGCAGACAATCACATTCCGTAGACACACGATCAAAATTGCGTAGAATTACTGTAAAGCGGATGCAATGGTTGCAGTAGCTTCGATCTCATATCGGCATTAAAACGATTGCATATGACCAAAATCACACGCAATAAGTTACACCCGGAAGATTTCACTAACCACCCGGAAGTGCAGCAATGTTTATCAACATTGAGGGCAGAATTCGGCGATAAATATGAACTCCTCAATGTCTCGGATACACTAGGCGCAACACCCGGCGAAGACGGCGTGGAACTGCAATACGTGGACCTGGTACAAAAAGGAGGCGGTGTACTTGGCGTTGCATTAGTTGGATATACTTATATCCTGGAAGAAGCGGGCATAAGATTCGTGAGTCTCGCAGGCACCAGTGCGGGAGCCATCAATACTGCCATGATAGCGGCAGTTGGCAAAGACAAATCAGATAAAAAATCGCTCACTATAATTAAATACCTGTCTGAACTTAATTTTTTTGACATGGTGGACGGCCACCCCGTGGCACGTACAATTATTAAGTGGTTTATCAAAGACAAAGATTTTTCTAAAGAGGTAAAGACCTGGATAATAGGTTTGCTGGCATCGTTTTTCGGGTTATTGCTGTTGGATGTATTGTTCCTCGGGCTAACACATGTCAGCATAAAATGGAGTGTGGTTGCTCGTACCAGTTTTGTACTCACCGGCGTATCTATGTTGTTAATAATCTGTGTAGCCGGATATGGTAATTACTTGCTGACAAGATTAAAGACTGCCGGCTACGGGGTAAATCCCGGCACATTTCTACTGGAATGGATAAAGGCGAAAATGCAGGAAAACGACATACACAGTATCGGCGATCTGGAGAATAAAGTGGGAACGTTACCACCGATGCGAAAACGTCATCCTGACATGGAAACACTCTCAACACTAAAGGGAAATGTAACCTTTATCACTGCCGAACTGGTCACTCAAAATAAAGTGGAATTCCCAAAAATGTGGAACTTGTTTAGCCAGAAAGGCAATGGCACTACCCATATACATCCGGCTTTTTTTGTCAGAGCGTCTATGTCCATACCTATTTTCTTTGAAGCCTGTGTTATCAACGGGATAGACACCGGGAATGAAAAGGTACAACAACGCTGGCAGGAAACTTTCGGTATCGAAAAGGACCAGATACCCGTCACGGCCAAATTCGTCGATGGTGG
>DASPNB010000251.1:0-2730 GCA_035626755.1 Flavipsychrobacter sp. | reverse complement strand
ATGTCTGTCGTGTATATTCCCTTTACCGGATTGGGGTATCCCAATAGCTTATCTTCAGACCGAAAAAGTTCACTTACGCTAACCGGCTGTGATATCTTAACCAGGAATGAGCTTGCTGCGCCTGCATTGAACAAAGTATCGCCGCCAAATGAAAATTCATTATTCAAATATTGACCTGCTAAATAGAAATTACCGTTATGATCCTTGGCAAATGACCTTACAGTTTCTACCGAAGAGCCACCAAAATTCTTCACCCACTCAACGCTACCGGCGGAATTATACTTAACTATAAGGGCGTCCCATGCATTACAGTGCAGTGTATCAGTACCAAAAACGGCATTTGTCTGGCTACTACCGCACAAGTAAATGCCGCCGTTACTATCCATGTACAGATCTTCAATCCGAGACGCACCATTTCCGGCTAATGAAGACCAGAGATAGCTGCCGTTATCGTTATATTTCGCTACGAAATCCTGCATATATTTATGAGACGTAAGAGTACCATTGTGAAATTTCAATTTGCAATTGTTAAAATTTCCCAATATATAAACACCTCCTGAAGGCGACACTTTCAGTTCCCTAATGTTTAACATTCCTCCATCTGACGTCCAGGACTTCACTCCCCCTATTGGGTTTGCCCATAAGCCATTACCGGCAGCATCCAATTTTGCGACATAAATATCTCCCAGAACAAAACCTTCAGAAATAGGACTTATCTGTCCCGATCCAAAATTAATTGTGCTTGAAAATTGACCGGTTACATAAATGTTATCCGATCCGTCGACATCAATGCTATACACGGACTCATATCCACCTCCGCCATACCTCCTGGCCCAATTGAGATTTCCAGTTTGATTGAAACTTGCGATAAAAATATCGTCATGCCCACCATTGCCCAGAGGTTGTGAATCGATAGTAATTGGATTCTCGCTAAACATACCTGTAAACAGTACGTTTCCAGAATTAGTTACCACGATACTTGTTCCATAATCCCGTTCAAATGAACCGGCGCTTTTAGCCCACTCTATTCCGCCATTTTCGTTATACTTAGCAAATAAAACATCCCAGTCGCCATTACCTACCAGGATATTTGTACCTATCTGTACAGTATCTGTAATAAAACCAGTAATATACAGAGCGTTATTTGCATCCACTTTTATATCCCTAACACCCTCGGCGTTTTTGCCACCAAAAACATCAGCCCAGAGAAGAGTACCCATTCCATCATACTTGGCTACGTAAATGTCTTTGTCACCTTCAGAGGTAAACGTGTAGGAACCAAGTGAAAATGTGCCCGTAAACTCTCCTGCCATGTACACATTACCATATTGATCTACAGCAACATGTGAGGCATAATCATCGGTAGAGCAATCGCTCCTTTTAGCCCATTCCCAATTGGTAAATTGCGCTTGGGTAATCACGGGTATAAACAGAAATAAGATAAAGAATAGCTTCATAGGATGTCTGCTTTCAAATTAAAAATACTAAAAGATATCAATACTACTATAGACATTGCTGATTGAATAACCCATGTACCTACATAATATCTCAACAATAACTTCCTATATTCGCCTTCTATCTCAAAACAACACATCGAATGAAAAAGATACTTTTATCCGCTTTATTACTGGCCTCCACACTGAATGTTGGGGCCCAGCAGAAACCTACGCTGAAACTCCCAGCACTGAGCCCTACAACTAGGGTATCGCAGGACTTCTCTACCGGGGTAATAGACCTGACCTACAGCCGCCCGTCTGCACGCGGCCGCAAGGTATTTGGCGAACTTGTTCCTTATGGCACTACATGGAGAACGGGCGCCAATGCGGCCACCAAGATAAAATTCAGCGAGCCAATGATAATAGGCGGACAGGAAGTGGCTGCCGGTGAGTATGCCATGTATACCATACCGAGCGAGGGTGACTGGACAGTGATACTGAACAAGGGACTGGGCAACTGGGGCACAGGTGGCTACGACAGGAAAAATGATGTAGTGCGTTTTAAGGCTCCCTCGTATTACCTGGATAAAAAAGTAGAGACCTTTACTATCAATTTCAGCAACCTCTCTTATTCTACCGGCCAGCTGGAAATGATGTGGGAATATACCAAGGTAGTGATACCAATAGAGGCCAATAATGAAACACAGATAGCAAAGAATATTAAGAAAGCTCTGAACGGAAAGAAAGATGCGCCATACTTCCAGGTAGCGAACTACTATAATGAAAGGAATGAAAAGCTGGATAAAGCTTACGAATATGTGAATCGTGCAATAAAGGATAATCCCAAGGCATATTATATGTATTTCCTGAAGGCTCGTATTGCTGCTAAACTAGATATGGTAGAAGAGGCTATAGAAGCGGCCGAAAAGTCTATAGAAGTAGCAAAAGGTACCCCCAGCGAAGCCGAATACAGACGCCTGAACGAGAAGCTGATAGCCTCACTTGATTAATCACCGTTTTTTAGCCTCTTACTTCTTTATATTTACACCTGCAGGCTAAACACTTGCAGGTTTTTTCTTAGCAATATGATCCGCAAGCTTTTATTTACCATATCATCATTTGTTTTTCTGACAGGAGCGGATGCACAACAATTGCGTCCTGCGACTTCTGCACAGATATACCACGAGATCTCGCAGTTGCAGAACCTGGTGAACGTGCTTTACCTGGCCGCTCACCCTGACGATGAAAACACCCGCCTGCTGGCATGGCTGGTGAATGACCAGCATGTCCGCAC
>DASPNB010000250.1:0-3952 GCA_035626755.1 Flavipsychrobacter sp. | reverse complement strand
CCGTTATAGTTCATATCCAGGTTATTGCTCAGCATGTTAACGTAGCCACCGCCATGCAGGTAACGTGCGGTTGCACCACCTTTAACGAGGTGTTTCTTGCTTTCCCAGATGATGCCACCATAGCTGAGACCTACCTCGCCCCAGGTGTGCATCGTCCAGTTAAAGGCATTTCCTTTAGAAATGAACGAGTCTCCGGCAGCGCCCTGAACCACCTTGAAGATATCCTGCGATATATCATGGAACTGGTTAAACATGCGCAGCCTGGTGGTGACTGCTATACCATGCTTGCTGTTGAAATTGATCATAAAGCCCGGCCCCCTGACCTCCGCTGCCGGAAGCATGAGGCTGAACTTTTCGCTTGATTTGTTGAAATTCAATGCTTCATCCATGCCCTCACTGCCAAGGCCGCTGAATATGTCGCTCGAATTAATAGTGGCCAGGCTGTTGTCCACTCCGAAATTGAGGGAAAAAAGATCGATGCTGAACTTGTGCCGTGAATCCCCGAGGTTAGCCGGGTTCAGGTAGATGGCATTGGTTCCGCTGTAGTTGCCGGTGGAAACACCCAAATAGCGTTGTGCATTGACACCCACGGGTAAACAAGCGGCCAATAAAAAAACGAGTGTATATTTTCTCATACAAAGTTGTGTTGGTTAAACGATTTATTGCAGGGATCCTCTATGATACATGCAAAATATTGTTACAGGCAAAAGTAGAAACACTTTGTCATTAAGTACATACAAATTAAGTGGTATTTTTTGGCTACGTGGCAGCACGGATAGCAGGATTAATAGATTGATAGTGTAGTATTTACAAGGGTACTACCTCTTTGAAAAAAGCTGCCTCAGCAGCTTTCAACTTCGTTAGTGGTAAACAACATCCATACCCAGGCGTATCGCTATATCCCTTTCCAGCTGAGCGCCCCGGCTTTCCTGCCAGCAGGGTAAAAGATGTACCTCGTCACAGTCCAGCATCGATTTAATGCTGTGCCGCATAGTGTCTTCCCAGCTCATGCCGCGCTGCATGTCAGAGGCAGGGCTTACAACCCTGTAACCTTTGTCTTCCAGGTCGGCAGCAGCCTTTTCAAATTTTTCCCTTACCTGCGATTCGGGCAGGCCATACATTTTCCCCGCTACATATATGGTCTTGTTTCTCATAAGCCCGTAGTTTTTATTGAGTTAATGCTGAATAATTATAACAAGTATAAAAACCGTTCCAAGTCATTGGATGGGGAATTATCCTAGCAGCTCGTCCAGCTCTTCTTTGCGGATAATGGAGAACACTTTTTTGCCATCAGGCGTGTATTCCGGCTGGGTGCAGGCAAAGAGCTCGTCTATCAGGGCTTGCTGGCCCTCGGGTTGTTGTATAGCATGTTTGTTACGCGATAGTCTTCGGGCCATATGGCTAAGCAGCAGCTCAGAGCGTTTATTCTCCACGGCATCTGAGGCTCCGTGCTTCAGTTGTTCTATCACCTCATCCAGCAGGTTTTTTTCTTCCCCTGGGGGTAGGGCTGTGGGGGTTCCTTGTATCACAAAATCCTTAGGCCCAAAAGGAGCAATATCAAAGCCTATGCGGGTCAGATCTGGTAAAGCCTCTGTTAATAGCAGGGCATCCGCATTGGCGGCGTCATAAGAGATCGGGAACAGCAGCTGCTGGGAAGGTGTGTTGCCCGAATTCCATTCCTCTAGCAGCCGTTCATACCATATGCGCTCCTGCGCACGACGAATATGTATCAGCATCAGCCCCGATTTAACGGTAGTAAGCAGCATGGAGCCCTGCACCAGCAGCGCGTTCTTGCTGTTTGCTGGCTCGTCATTGTCACTGTGCAGGCTGGGTTGTGAAGGAATAGATATAACGTCCTGTTCAGCTACCGGTTGCCGGGCAACTGCATACAATTCCTGCCAGTGCCGCAGTCCTTCTTTTTTATCTATAAAGTGGGCCTGCCCTTTCTGCGAAAAATTATTGAACAGGTATCCTTTTTGCACATCTTCTTTATCACTATCTGTAGAGGGTAGTTGCACAGAAGACAGTTGCTGTATCTCCGGGCTCAGGGTAAAGTCAAGCGAAGGCGCAATATTGTAGCGCGCCAATGCATGCTTTACAGCTGCGTTCAGGTAAGTATACATCAGTCTGTCATCCTCAAACTTCACTTCCTGCTTGGTAGGATGCACGTTCACATCCACCCTCGCCGGGTCCACTTCCAGGAAAAGGACGTAGAAAGGGAAAGCTTCCTTTTCTATCAGTCCCTCATAGGCATTCACCACGGCGTGGTTCAGGTAGGCATTGCGTATAAAGCGGTTATTGATAAAGAAGAATTGCATACCGCGTGTGCGGGTAGCGGCTTCCGGTTTGCCTATAAAGCCCTTTATATTCAGCAGGTCGGTTTGCTCTTCTACAGGAACCAGGTTTTTCTCATACGAGTTGCCCAGCAGTGATACTACCCTCGTTTTCATGTTACCTGCTTCCAGGTGATATTGTTCCACACCATTATGAAACAACCGGAATGCAATATGCGGATGCGCCAGTGCTATACGGATAAATTCATCTATTATATGCCTGAACTCGGTAGTATTACTTTTCAGAAAATGCCTGCGGGCAGGTACATTAAAGAAAAGATTCTTAACCATAATACTCGTGCCCACCGGTGTGCCTACAGGTTCGGCAACTTTTACTTCGGTGCCCTCTATCACCAGCCGGGTGCCGGTATCCATATCAGCCACCCGGGTGCGCATCTCCACCTGGGCCACGGCAGCGATTGAAGCCAGTGCCTCACCCCGGAAACCCATAGTCCGTATGGTAAAAAGATCATTAATGTTGCGGATCTTCGACGTTGCATGCCGCTCAAAGCTCATGCGTGCATCTGTCGGGCTCATGCCCACACCATTGTCCACTACCTGTATCAGTTCCTTTCCCGCTTCTTTTACTATCAGCTGTATTTCTGTTGCCTTCGCGTCAATAGCATTTTCCAGCAGTTCCTTCACTGCTGAGGCAGGGCGCTGTATTACCTCGCCTGCCGCTATCTGGTTGGCTATATGATCTGATAATAACTGGATTACGTCGGGCACGCGGCAAAATCGGTTTGCCGCAAAAATAGGGGAAATATACCAGCGGAACGGTAGCCGGGGACATGCTCTTATTCACATTTTTAACTCATAAAACTGTAAAAAAGTAGCACCCCGCAAAATGCTCCCTCGGCTTTTAAAGTTATTTTTGATTATGCCGCTAACAAAAATTTTTGCTGCAGTATTAGCTGCGATATCTATTTCATTTTCTGCCTTAAGTGTACATGCCCAAAGTTCGCGCCAGCAATGGGTCAGCGACACCTATAGCAAATTGTCCCTGGAAGAAAAGATCGGCCAGCTCTTTATGGTCGCTGCCTACTCCGGCGGACCTGACTATAACGAAAACAAGATTACTGAACTGCTGCAGAACCGGCAAATCGGCGGTGTCATCTTCATGCAGGGCACCCCCGAAGCCCAGGCAACGCTGATCAATAAATATCAGCGCGTGGCCAATGTGCCGCTGCTGGTAGGCATGGACGCAGAGTGGGGCCTGGGCATGAGGCTCACAGGTGTTAAGAACTTTCCCCGCCAGATGATGCTCGGCGCCACCCGCGACAGCGCTTTGGTATACGAAATGGGCGTAGCCGTAGCTAAGCAGTGCAACCGCCTTGGCGTGCATATCAATTTCGCTCCGGTAGTAGATGTAAATAATAACCCCAACAACCCCATCATCAATTTCCGTTCTTTCAGCGAAGACAAAACAAGAGTGGCGCAAATGGGCCTCGCCTATATGCATGCCTTGCAGGAGAACGGGGTAATGGCTTGCGCCAAGCACTTTCCCGGTCACGGCGACACAGAAACAGATTCACATGAAGACCTCCCTGTCATTCGCAAGTCGCTTTCAGAGCTGGAAAAGCTTGAATTATATCCTTTCCGCAAGCTCATGAATGCTG
>DASPNB010000249.1:0-4278 GCA_035626755.1 Flavipsychrobacter sp. | reverse complement strand
GCAGGCTTGCTTGTGAGCTGGGGTTTGAAAAACTGATATTAAAGAATAGCCAGTTGCGCCTCTATTTTGTAAACAACCCTGATTCCCCATATTTCGAATCAGAGGTGTTTAACCACATACTCGGTTACATTCAGAAGAGTGTAAATAACGCCCGTTTGAAGCAAGTGGGGAAGAACTTCATGCTGCTGGCCGATAAAATGACCAGCATGAGCAAGGTTCATAGCTTCCTGGAGGGTATGTCCTCCGGAACCAAAACAGCTTCCTAGGGCCTCTACGTAAGCCCTACATACTTACCGGAGCCCCCGATGGAATAATCTGTACCTACAGCTAACATAATATTTACCCCGTAGATGCTCTGATATCGGTTAAATTTGCCGTATATTTAATTGGTTACCCCCTCTGCCGAATGAGTAAAATCAGAATCGTCGTTGCCGACGACCACCATATACTGCTAGACGGACTCAAGGCCTTGTTGCAAAAACAAAAGGACCTTGAAATAGCCGGTATGTATGACAATGGATTGTCGCTATTTGATGATCTTCCTAAGTCTCTACCGGATGTTGCTCTTGTTGATATCAATATGCCCGGTCTCAATGGCATGGAGCTTACCAAAAAGATAAAAGAATTCTACCCCAGGCTGCCGGTGATCGCTCTTTCGATGCACGATGACGCCACTCATATTATGGAAATGATAGAGGCGGGGGCAACAGGATACCTTCTGAAAAATGTGAACGATACAGAACTGCTTGGTGCCATACGTGCCGTATCAATGGGCAAGATGTACTTCAGCCAGGAAGTGTCTGATACTATCACTGCCTATGCCGTAAATAAGCAACGCAAGCAGGAACAGGCTGAAGAAGTGAAGCTAACCGACAGGGAACTGGAAATATTAAAGCTCATATCAGAAGAAATGAGCAATGCGCAGATTGCCACAGCGCTCTTTATAAGTGAGCGTACCGTAGAAACCCATAGAAAGAACATGCTGCGCAAAACCAACAATAAAACCATTGTTGGCCTGCTCAAATACGCGCTGGAAAGGAATCTCATCTAGGCGCGTTCCCAATTGACAAGTCTGTGGCATCCGTGCCAGTACGTAGGGAAAAATACCGTAAAGAGTGTATAGGACACACTTAATGGGGTAGATACTTTTGTGTTGACAAAGCAAGGAAGTTCTTGCAATTGATAAGTCCTCAAAAACTACTGATATGAAAAAGTCAAAATTACTCTTATTGCCGGCAGCAGCCTTGATGCTCGCATTTGCTTCTTGTACACCGGAAGAAACCCCGGAGCCTGAAGTGCCGACCAATACTACTCCTACAGCTCCGGAGCCGCCAAAGCCTCAGCCTGCAGGCGTGCATGGCGCTCTTATTGCCCTTCAAATGGATTTCACCTACACAGCCTCAGGCTTCCCGGTTACGCTGTCAACGGAAATGGGCATTGCAGCCTTTTATGATGCTATTGGCAGCAGTACTCTCGTAGACGGCGGTACTGTAACAGTGAACAGCAATGCGCTTACCAAAAATGCAAATAATTCGTATCTGGTAACGGCCGGAATTCCGACGCAAACACCTACTACGCTCGGCCTTGATGGCAACATCAACTGGAATGTTTCCGGAAGCTCGAATGTGCCGGCATTCGGATACAACATAGATGGAACAGTTTATCCGTTTATTGATTATACAGGTACAATTCCTACTGATATCACCAGGGCAAACGGCGTTACGCTCAATTTCACTAACGCTAATACAAAAAATGCAGACTCAGTATACGTTATGATCGTTTCTGGTTCTGCCAGCGTTCTGAAGCACTTTGATGCGAATGCAGGAAATGTGACAATTACTGCGGCTGAACTTAATGGATTGGCTGCTTCGACTTCTACTAGTCCTGCATATATAGAAATAGTGCCTTGGACGATCCTTGCATGGCCACTGCACGTGGGCAAGATGTATGCTGTCATCAATGAAAGAGCTATAGTTAGAACTATCAATCTTAACTAATAGTTAATAATAATTTGCCTTTACCCCTTTCCATTTACACCTTAATAGAGATATAAAGCGCTCTCAAACAGTTTTTTATCCCACGTAGAGGGTGGATTTATCACAGCGGAATCTTTCGTGATTTCGCTGTTTTTTTCTCAAATATTCTTTATGACAGTTATCCGCTTCATAACTAATATAGTACACCATGCCCCTCAAAAAATATATCCTTTGCATATACATGCGAAGGATATTTTATTATCTTTACTAATAGGACTTAATCCTCTTATTATCTTCAGAGCTTAAGCATGAAGTTATTGTCTGCACGGTCACTGGTCTTTGCGACGCTCCTGGTGTCGCTGGCAGGCTGTAAGCCTGGTGACCCCGTGCAGCCTGTTGACAGCACCCTTGAAACCGCAGTTCCTCCGATACTCTTGCCCGCACGGGATAGTGTATATGGTGCTATGTATAGCATAAAGGTCGTACATGTGTTCAATGGACATGTTACCAAATCTGAACAGGCCTCCGCTGTATTTTACGACAATCCTTCTAATACAACAACGGCTACCGAGCATGCTAATGCGGGCTTCGTAGCTGTAAATGCTTTTACGCTGAACCAGGGACATGATAATGAATATGACCGGACGGCAATAGAGGGACATATATTTGAAGATCTCGATTTTGCTGATAGTGTGTATTGGGTCGTGCAGGGCGATGAAACGGTGGAACCTTTTACTTTCGCATGGTCTAACAGGTTCCCGGCGTTTAAAGGAGAGTTCCCGGCAGTAATAACGCGCAAGGATGGTTTATCATTTACGTTTGATGAAGCAAGCACTCCTTTGGCTGATTCTGTATTTGTGGCAATTGCGGCCGGAGATAAACTGCTGGTAAAACGCTATCCCGGTGATATAGGTAAAGTTTTTATCGGGGCTGATGAGCTCGAAAAATTGCAGGCATGTTCCTTTAGCCAGCCCGGCTACCTTCAGATATCCGCTTGTGTAGATGATATTTTCACTCCTGATGGCAAGCCCCGCCTAATGGTGAAACAAACAACAGAAATAAGAACAGTTATCATCAGGTAATTACTTACCTCCACCGCCACTTCCACCACCTTCGCTGTCGTCGCTTTTCAGGTTATTTCTTTCTTTTTCAGCGGGCTTTTCATCTTTCTTATCAGTTTTCCTTGGGCGTTGTTTTTCGTTATTTCCCTTCACTTGCGGCATCTGGTCTTTACCAAAGCGATAAGTGATCGAGATATTGCCGATGCGTGTTTCGCGGTCGCGGTACGCCTGGAGATAATAAGTAACGTAATCGTAGTTGGTAGTGTATTTCCTGGTGTTAAAAATGTCTGATACATTTAGTACCAATGTAGCCTTATTCTTCAGCAGGTTTTTGCGCAAGGCAATGTCTAACCAATACACTTCATTGAGCGTTCCCTGCGCCAGTACCTTAGGCGATTCGTAGTTGCCGTTCACTTGCAGGGAGAACCCTGCCGGCAGCTTCACGTTGGTGTTAGCCTTGGCAAAGTAGGCTGTACCGCTATTATTCAGCTCTGGTGCTATATTAGTGCCTCTTACTTCGTTCCTGAAAAGATTAAAGTTCACGGTTGCGTCCCAACCGGTCATCAGCTGCATCCTGCCTATTATTTCTGCCCCATAAGTAATACCGGTATTCAGGTTTTGTGGTTGGGAAAAGCTTGTGCCATCATAATAGAATTTACGATAGCGTTCTATCATACCATCAGTATACTGATAATACAAGCTGGTAATGATGTTGTGTCCTTTCTTAAAGAGTTTGTTATAGCTCAGCTCGGTATTGTAGATGAACTCAGGTTGCAGGTTGGGGTTACCCATGCTGGTATCCTGCGGATTGCTCAGGTCCACAAAAGGCATCATGTTCCAGAAGTTAGGCCTGTTGATGCGACGCGAAGCATTCAGGTATACCGATTGATCCTTTGGTAATTTATAAGACAGGAACAGGGAAGGGAACAGGTTCAGGAATTCGGTCTTCAGCGGAGTGAATGCTGCGGCTTTGCTCAGGCGCTGCACTTTGCCGTCATAAGATGTGTACTCCAGCCTGAGACCCGCCATGTAGCTGAAGTCGCCCAGCTGGTTGTTGTAGCTGGTGTATACTGCATGGTTTTGCTGCAGGTAATTGAATTTGTTATAAAACGTAGGGTTAAAGACAGTATCTGCATTAATGCCCGCATTAAATAACAATGGGTTATTGTGGCTTCTGAACCAGAATAATTGCGTTTTCCATCCGGCGTCCAGCTTGCCATTCTTACCGAGGAATGGAGTGG
>DASPNB010000248.1:0-5910 GCA_035626755.1 Flavipsychrobacter sp. | reverse complement strand
GGAGTGGCAAAAGACCGCCTGAAATATGCCGGATTCGGAAGATCAAAACCGATAGTTGAATTCGAAAAAACTGAGGAAGAGGCTAACAAAAATCGCCGCGTGGAGATTCGTGTTCTTGAGAAATAATCCCTTTTTACTATTGTTGAGTTGCGGTATATATTACCGAGGTGGCATAAGTACCTGCAGGATAGCTCATGCCTGGCAGTGCCTGGTATTGAATAGAGAAGGTCTTGTTGTTGCCCGTGGTACAACCTGTTATCAGGTTTTGGTTGGCTGAGGTCAGCGATTGATAACTGGAAAAGCTGTTCTGTATACTACCACCGGTACCGTTCGCCGTTACCTGCAGCTTTAGTTTACCGCTTACCGGCATTGTAGTACCTGTGGTGTAAGAGCCGGTGTAGGTAAAATTTGCGGCGTTGGTCTTCACCTGTATATTAAAGGCTTTAGTTGATGCGGCTACCAGCTGGTAAGTAGATGAGGTTACTCCGGAAGAGTAATTAGCGATGGTGCTAATGGGCATTGTAACCGCGCTACCCGTATTGGTACCTGTGCTGCTAAATTCAAGCACAATAATATTGGTGAGCGTAATATCCACCTGCTGGGTAACAACGGTGGTAGACTGCGCACTTAGCTTAAGGCTGAGCAGGCAAAAAAGGGATAATATGCTGAGGATCCTTATCATGTGATGGCCACGCCTTATTTGCGGTTAAGCGAAGGAGAAAATAGGTAGAACGCTACCTTATAGATTAAATGTTTCATGTCTTCTCTATATGTTAGCCCACAAAGATTGCATCCGGTGAGCCATTTTAAAAATTTTCGCCTCTAATTAACAGTCTCTCTTTTTATAATTAACATGTATTTAAGATTCAAACGTATTTTATACTATTTTAATAGATGTCTGTTTAGTTTTTAGTTGCGGTATATACTACATTAATGTAGTAGTTACCTACCGGTAATGCTTGCTTAGGACTGCATTTGTATTTTACGGCAAATCTCTGGTTACCACCACTGTTACCGTTTACCACCAGGTCCTGGTCAGCTGAAGCAATTGGTGCGTAAGCGCTGCTGCTATACGGCGCTGCTACATCGCCGCCTGTGCTGTTTGATGTTACCATCACGCCCAGTGCGTCTTTCAGAGCTTCAGAGTTTACATTTTGATCGCCAACATAAGAAAAAGTGCTCATGTCAGCTTTCAGTGATACTTTAAATGATGTGTTGGTGCGAACCCTCAGTTCCTGGTCTTGTACTGTTACCCCGTTTTTGAAGTCTTGTGATGAGTTAAAAGGCATAAAAACGGTAGAACCGGTGTTAGAGTTCACATCAGCAAAAACTATCTCTATCACATCGCTCAGGGCGAATGCGGCGGCCTGCGAAGCATTGGCAGCCTGGCCTTGCTGGGCCGTCGCTGTTGCTGCTGTGAAGCCGGTGAGTAATATTGCAATGATGCGTTTCATTTCGTTGTTGGTTTGTGTTTGTGATACAAAGATGCATCCCCAAATGTCCTTTACGAAATAATTGGCCTCACTTAACCCCCACTTAGCAAGGCGATAACGAGCCGTTATCAAAATACCCTTTGGAAAGTTGAAAGACAGGGTCAGAAAGGCGCTAGAAAATGACTTAACATATTGACTATCAGCTTTACATGTTAATTATTGCTAGTTGTTAGTCCAGCACATTACGGTTGTCAAACTAACGCGATGTATTAGCAGAAATGACATATTGTCCTGAGGATGAATTAGGATAATTTCAATTCAAATAATATTAAAAAGCGAGGTCTACCAGACCAGGGCGCTGGCACCGAGTATTGCCGCATCAGCGTCTGCAAGGGCGGAATACGTCAGGGAAACCTTGTTTTTGAAGACCCTGAGCAGGCTGGCTTCCATATGGGTTCTCACGTGCTTCATCAGCATTTCGCCCGATCTGGCAAGGCCGCCGAAGAAAATTATAGCTTGGGGAGAAGTGATAGCAACGGCATCAGCAAGGGTCTCACCTAATATCTTACCTGTGTATTCAAAGAGTTCCAGGGCGAGGGCATCCCCCTGCTCGGCAGCTTCATGTATTGTCTTGGCTGTGATCTTACCGGAAACCTGCCTTAAACTTGTTTCATCGTCGCGTTCCTTCAGCCACTCCTCTGCACTACGCACTATTCCTGTGGCAGAAGCATAGGTTTCCAGGCAGCCCTTTCTGCCGCAACCGCAATCCCTGCCGTTTCGCACGGCGATCACATGGCCTATTTCCCCGGCAAAGCCATCGTGGCCATATATCAGCTGCCCATTGGCAACAAAGCCGCTACCAACTCCCGTACCCAATGTGATCAGTATAAAATCCTTCATTCCTTTCGCCGCACCATACATCATCTCGCCTATGGCCGCTGCATTTGCGTCATTGGTAAGGGTCACAGGTTTATTTAATGACTGAGAAAGCAGCTTTGCAAAAGGTATCACGCCCTCCCAGGGCAAATTAGCAGCATAAGCAACCTCACCTGTATAGAAGTTTCCGTTAGGTGCTCCTACCCCTACTCCTTTAATGTTATCTGCACCGGCTCTTTCTATCATCGGGCCCACTTCTTTCTTCAAGGCAGCAATAAAATCCTGCACCGTAGCATGCCCTGTCGTCGCCATGCTGCTTTGCTCCAGTATCTGACCTCTCCTGTCTACAATACCGAATGCGGTGCCTGTGCCACCAATATCTATGCCTAATGCCAGTGCTTGTGCCATCTTATTCTACAGTTTTCAACAAAATAAACTTATACCGCCGAGCAAATAAAACTTTCTGCCCTATTTGTGTATTTTGGTTCCAATACTTCCACTTATGAGTTCAGCAACTAACAAGCAGTCATACACAACCTCTCTTTTTCTTGTCGGTTGTTTATATTTTATATTCGGCTTTGTCACCTGGCTAAACGGGTCACTGATACCCTTTTTGCAAACTGCATGCGAGCTGACCGATTTCCAGGCTTATCTCGTAACGTTTGCTTTTTACATCTCCTATTTCGTGATGGCACTGCCCTCTTCCTTCATTCTCAACAAAACAGGATTTAAGAAAGGTATGAGCTTAGGCTTGCTTATCATGGCAGTTGGCAGTCTCATTTTCATACCGGCAGCCAACCAGCGTAATTATACTTATTTCCTCACGGGCCTTTTTATGCAGGGGCTGGGGCTGGCGGTACTACAGACAGCCGTTAATCCCTACGTCACCATCCTGGGACCGGAAGAAACGGCGGCGAAGCGGATCAGCATTATGGGGATTGCTAATAAAGTAGCAGGTATTTCAAGTCCACTAATATTGGCCGCCGTGCTGCTTCATGGAATTGATGATATTAATGCACAGCTCAAAACTGTTTCTGATATAAGCTTAAAAACTCAATTGCTCAATGACCTGGCGCAGCGCATAGTGAATCCGTATATGATAGTAACGATCGTGCTTGTAGTGCTTGCTTTACTCATACTCATTTCTCCGCTACCAAACCTGAAGGACGAAGAAGTAAATCCTGAAGAACTTACAAAGGGCGAGCGCAGCTCTATTACTGCGCATCCTTACTTGTTCCTTGGTGCTATTGCCATATTCTTATATGTTGGAGTAGAGGTAATGGCAGGCGATACCATTATCAATTACGGTAAGTACTTCAACATGCCCATGGACAATGCTAAGTTCTTTACATCAATCACACTGAGCTGTATGGTTGGTGGCTACTTCCTCGGCATTGCTCTTATGCCTAAAATCATATCGCAGGAGACAGCTTTAAAACTATGTGCCATCCTGGGTATCGCTTTTACCATCGGGGTGTTGGTGACAAGCGGCATCACTTCTGTAATAATGGTAGCTTGCCTGGGCCTCGCACACTCACTCATGTGGCCGGCAATTTTCCCTATGTCCTTAAAAGGATTAGGCCGGCACACCAAAAGAGGTGCAGCCTTTTTGATAATGGGTATCGCCGGCGGGGCTATCCTACCACTTATTTATGGACAGGTAGCGGATATGACCAACAGGCAAACAGCATACGTTATTATGATACCATGCTATCTCTACATTTTATACTTCGCCGTTAAGGGACATCTTGTCGGGTACAAGGAAGTAAAATCGATCTAAAGAAAACTTCCCGCACTGTTCAATGCGGGAAGTTTAATATCATTTAAAGCAGGAATCGTTATCCCGGTATCCTCGCCATATACTTACCCATCTCGTTTATCTGGCTCACTACCTGCTCATTCTTTGGCTTGCAGGCTTTTGCTTTATTGAAGTACATTTTTGAACTCTTAAAATCCCTGCGCTGCATAAAGATCGCCGACATCTGCAGGTAAGCCGTGGCCTCATTGTCTTTATCAGGCAAACCTATCTTAATGGCCCTGCGAAGATTCTCCATCGCCTCTTTCATATTACCTTTCTTATAGGCAATAGAACCAAGTTGAAGGTAAGCTGTTCCCTCATATTCTTTTTCAGGCATACCGGCTGCCAGTCCTTTTCTCAGGTCAGCTTCGGCCTGGTCCAGGTTTTCTCCCATAGTGGAGAAGTTAGCACGGAGCATGTAGTAGGAGGAACGTATAGGCTTGTACAGCAGGTTGGGGAATTTCACTTTATCCAGCAACTTCTGTGCGCCTTCCATGTCACCCTGTTCCATATAACCTTGAATGAGCGTCATAGGACCGACCATAAAATAGGCAGCTATCATCACCAATGCTACCAAAAAGGGTATCCATGCTATCCACCAGGTAACGGCAAAACCCGACCAAAAACCCAAAGCTATCAAAGCAACAGCCACAGGAATACGATAAAAGACTATAAAACGGCGAAAATTCATTTCAACAAAAATTGGAGGGCAAAGATAGTTTTTTAGCTGCAAAGAGGCTAAAAAGGTTCAGAAACACATATAAATCAAACATCTATTCACGGGCGGCAACAAGCAAACTTTAGGGTTCTGCGACTCACTTATGGAATTTCTGTGACAATGGCATCTAGTTAAAAATTGCTGCTCATGATCAAGAACTTTCTGAAAGACGGACGACACTACCAGATTTTGTTCCTTGGCACCTTCCTGCTCTACGGAACTTTTGTACTTCGCTGGGAAACATACTGGAGCCAGCTGATTGCCATCTTCGCCACAGCATTACTCACTCAATTTGCAGGCATCAGATTTTTAAAGCTTCCATCTCACTCCTGGAAGAGCGCACTCATTACTTGCCTCGGACTCTCCCTGCTGCTCAAAACCAACCATTGGAGCATTGCCGCCCTCGCTGCTTTTCTCGCCATAGCATCCAAATTCGTTTTTAAGGTCAACGGCAAACATATTTTCAACCCGGGAAACTTTGGCATCATCGCTGTCATCCTGCTCACAAAGCAGGCCTGGATATCCCCCGGTCAATGGGGCAGCGGAGCTATATTGCTGTTCCTCGTCGGCATACTCGGCAGCGTAGTGGTATACAAGGTTAACAGGCTCGACACTTCCTTTGCTTTCATTGGTACGCTCATCGCCCTACAGGTCTGGCGAAATGTCATTTACCAGGGCTGGCCTTTCGACTACATTATCCAGCAATTCACCAACGGCAGTATGCTCCTCTTCACTTTCTTTATGATCACAGATCCTGTTACAACACCTAACAATCGCAGCGCCCGCATTATCTGGAGCACCCTGATAGCGGTGATCAGCTTCTACATCGGCAATTATTACTTCGTAAATGGAGCGCCTGTATGGATACTGTTCTTCCTTTCACCCCTCACGCCATTCTTCGATATGGTATTCAAAGGGACCAAATTCGAGTGGCTCAAAACAACACAGCAAAATCATCTCATTCATCCAACTAAATAAATATCAATGAACATCAAATTAATAATAACAACAGCGGCCTTAGTAGCTGCACATATAGGAGCCAAAGCATTCTGTGGCTTTTATGTAGCCAAAGCAGACACCCGCAT
>DASPNB010000247.1:0-21498 GCA_035626755.1 Flavipsychrobacter sp. | reverse complement strand
CCGCTATAGCCATCAGCCCCATAAAGAGCGCCATGATGCCTATAAGCTTGATACACAGGTTAACCGCAACAAGGCAGGTCTCTATGATGCCGTCAACGTGCCTGGGGAGCTTAGATCGGACTTCCTCATAAGAACGAACTTCAGCACCGGGATACATAGCTTGTAGTATTCGTACTGAATCTGCTGCGGTATTGTTAGAGATAATGATGCCGGCAGGGTGGGCAGAGTCAGCAGGGAGATAGCCGTAGTTACCAATGTGGGTTAAAAACTCTTGCCGGGTAGAAGCCTGGTCTGTTTCGCCAACAGCCACATAGTAGACACTTGTGTATGCATCGTCAGCTTTACCTGTAACCATGCGGGTAAATATCTTATTGTCGCCGGCAAAAAAACACTTATATCCTGCTACGGTAATAGCAATAATGATGAAGGCAGCCCATATCCTGCTTAAAGCCATAGCCTAATATTAGAAAAAAAGCGGCAAAGAATTAAGTCTCGCTTGCCATCGCTATCCTGGGGAAGTTGGGAGCTATATAATTTTGCATATCGCGGACAAGGTCTTCCACCTTATTACCAACAATGATCAGGCTCCTGAATTCTTCCTTCAAAAAACCCTCCAGCACCATCTTATCTATCAGGGCGATCAGGGGATCGTAAAAACCATTGACGTTAAGGATGCCTATCGGCTTGTTGTGGAGGCCCAGCTGAGCCCAGGTCATCATTTCGAAGAGCTCTTCCATAGTGCCCCAGCCGCCGGGCATCGCAATAATGCCCTCGCTCATGGCATGCATACGCATTTTGCGCTCGTGCATGTTCTCTACCACTATCAGCTCGCTCACGTCATCGTGGGCTATTTCTTTTGTCTTCAGGAAAGAAGGGATAATACCTATTACGCGGCCATCATGATGTATGGCACCCTCAGCAAGAGCACCCATTAACCCAACCTTACCACCACCAAAAACGACGGTGATGCCATTATTAGCCAGTATGCGGCCCAGCGTATAAGCATGGTCGTAATAGGCCCTGTCGGTTCCCATATTCGATCCGCAAAAGACAACTACATTTTTCATTCCTTCGGAGTTATGTTGCTAATATAGGGCAAGCGTGAAGCATTGCCCTATATTGGCCTGTTAAACTTATAGTACTTCAACCTGGTTGCGCATCAGGTCTTCAAATTCATCGCGCTCCCTTATCAGTACGGCGTGACCATCTTTGATCATTACCTCAGCCGGCTTCAGTCTTGAATTGAAATTGCTGCTCATCTCAAAGCCATAGGCTCCTGCATTGTCAAAGACAATCACATCTCCCTCGCGCACTTCGTTCAACACACGGTCCCAGGCAAAGGTATCTGTTTCGCAAATATTGCCTACTACGGTATAGATGCGTTCAGCACCTCCGGGGTTGGATATATTACGGATATGATGGTAGGCATCGTAGAACATAGGACGTATCAGGTGATTGAAGCCTGAATTTACCCCAACAAATACTGTGGCGGTGGTTTGTTTAATCACATTAGCCTTCACCAGGAAGGAACCACTCTCACTCACCAGGTACTTTCCCGGCTCGAACCAAACTTCCAGTGTATGGCCGTACTCTTTTTCATATTCCTTCATTGCCGCGGTCAGCTTCTCACCCAATGAGAAAACATCTGTTTCAGGGTCACCTTCTTTATAAGGAACCTTGAAACCACTACCCAGATCTATGAACTCCAGTTGCTTAAAGTGACGCGCCAGTTCGAACATGATCTCCAGCGACTGCAGGAAGACATTCACATCCTTTATTTCGCTGCCTGTATGCATGTGCAAACCCTGCACCCAAAGCCCCGTTGTCTTTACTACACGCTCTATATGGCGCAGCTGGTGAATAGAGATGCCAAACTTGCTATCTATATGGCCGGTAGATATTTTGTAGTTACCGCCAGCCTCAATGTGCGGGTTGATACGAATACAAACCGGGTAGCTATTCCCGAACTTGTTCCCGAATTGCTCCAGTATAGAGATATTATCAATGTTCAGGTTCACGCCCATTTGCTGTGCATCCAGTATCTCGTTAAAATCCACGCAGTTAGGCGTGAACAATATCTGTTTCGGTTCAAAGCCTGCCTTTAGAGCAAGTTTCACTTCGTTGATACTTACACAGTCTATGTTAGCGCCCAGACCTTTTAAATACTTAAGGATATTGATATTGGTCAGCGCCTTACATGCATAGAAGAATTTTGTAGGGTGTCCTTTAAAGGCGTCTTGCAGTTTATGAAACTGTTGCGCGATCTTTTCTGCATGGTACACATACACGGGAGTGCCAAATTCATTGGCCACTGATAATAGTTGTTCTCTTGTTACCGGTTGATACATAATTTTTAGGATGATGATAAAATGTATAAGAGCAGGCGAAATACCTGCTCTTATGATTTCGGCTGCAAATATATTAAAGTCTGCCCTCTTTTATATCATCAACTACTGCCGGGTCAAGAAGTGTCGTGGTATCGCCCAGGTTTTGCATTTCTCCTTCAGCTATCTTCCGGAGGATGCGCCGCATAATTTTACCGCTACGTGTTTTAGGTAAGCCTTTTACAAATTGTATTTTATCTGGTTTGGCAAATGCCCCTATCAGGCGGGTCACAGTTTGGAGTATATCCTTCCGTGTCTCTTCCTCATCGTGCTTTGGCTCGTCCGGTATCACATAGGCATAGATGCCCTGCCCTTTCAGGCCGTGCGGGAACCCCACCACGGCACTTTCCAGCACACCTGTATGCATATTAATGGCATTCTCTACCTCTGCTGTTCCTATGCGGTGACCGCTCACGTTCAGTACATCATCTACCCTACCCGTGATGCGATAAAAACCATTCTCATCGCGGTAAGCACCATCGCCAGTGAAGTACAAGTTGTCGTAAGTAGCGAAGTAAGCCTGCCGGCAGCGCTCATGGTCGCCATAGGTAGTACGCAATATCGAGGGCCAGGGAAACCTGATACAAAGGTTACCGCTTACATCGTTGCCTTCTATCTCTTGTCCTTTTTCATCTACCAACATCAACTGTACACCGGGAAGCGGTAACGTAGCGTAAGACGGCTTCATCGGGGTAACTCCCCCAAGGGTAGATATGAGTATGCCCGCATTCTCCGTCTGGAACCAGGTATCTACTACCGGGCAGCGCCCTTTGCCAACATTATCATGATACCAGCGCCAGGCCTCTTCATTTATGGGCTCACCTACTGAGCCTATTATCCTCAGGCTGCTGAGGTCCTTGCCTTCGAGCGGGTCAGTACCATAGGCCATCAAACTACGTATAGCTGTAGGCGCGGTATAGAGCGTGTTGGCCTTGTGTTTATCCACTATATCCCAGAATCTTCCGGCGTCAGGCCAGGTAGGTATCCCTTCGAACATCAGCGAGGTCCCGCCGGCACACAGTACTGCATAAAGTATATAGGTATGACCCGTTATCCAGCCAATATCCGCAGTACAGAAATGAACTTCGCCGGGCTGATACTGGAAAACATTGACGAAAGAATATGTGGTATAGACCATATAGCCTCCCGTGGTATGCACCACGCCTTTTGGCTTGCCTGTAGAACCCGAAGTGTATAGAATGAACAAAGGATCTTCACTGTCCATTTCTTCGGCTGGCACCCCGGGGTTACCCTGTTGCTCCACCTTCAGTATCTCATCCTGCCACCATACATCCCTGCCCTTTATCATGCTAACAGGGGTATTGGTGCGTTCGTACACAATTACCCGCTTCACGAACGGACAACTTACCAGCGCATCGTCTATTATATTTTTCAACGGAATATCCTTCGCTCCTCTGAAAGCCCCATCACAGGTAATGATATATTCTGCGCTTGCATCCTGCAACCTGTCAGAGATGCTCTGCGCACTGAAGCCGCCGAATATCACCGAATGTATGGCGCCCAGCCTCGCACAGGCCATCATCGCAATGGGCAACTCAGGTATCATGCCCATGTATATGCATACCCGGTCACCTTTCTGCACACCGTTGTTCTTCAGCACCTGGGCGAACTGGCAGACCTTAAAATGAAGTTCTTTATAAGTAAAAGTTCTTGAGGCTTCCTTAGGATCGTTGGCCTCCCATATAATGGCTGGTGTATCAGCATGCTTTTCCAAATGCCTGTCCAGGCAATTCTCGGTAAGATTCAGCTTGCCGCCAATGAACCATTTCACATCGGGGTCCCGGAAATTCCATTCCAGCACTTTATCCCATTTTTTTCTCCAATAGAAATGTTCGGCTACACCCGCCCAGAATTGTTCGGGGTCATCTACGCTTTTTTTGTAAGCTTCTTTGTATTCTTCGTAGGTCTTGACCTGGTATGGATACGCCATACCTAAAACTAAGAAATAACGGCGTACTTCTCCACCTCCATACCCACAGCCTCGACCCACTCATTGAAGAGTCCGGTTTCCACTGCACACATTCTTTCAGCAAGTGTCTGCCAATCATCCCTGAACGTAGTGAGCGTCTTTGTCATCTCTTCCAGGTGGCCTTCTTCTTCCATTATTATGGACTTTACATTCACCCTATGGTTGTGGGCGGTCAGTACGTCCTGGTACACGCCATACAGGCTGTCAGCTCTTACTTCTATTGCATAGGTCACCAACAGGTAGGCTCCGTGGTCTGTATCTCGTCCCCTCAGGCCTACCTCTTCTGCCAGGTAACGGCAGGCAGCGACATCCAACCTGTGCAGGTATTGGTATGAGCTGAGCGGCGCCAGTAAATACTGGAAACTATAATCCGGGCAAGCGGCAGGATCTATCTTGCCTATCTGCTTCTTCAGGTAGTATGCATGCCTTGCTTCCTCGGCTGCATGCTTCAGTACTATGATATCTGTGTAAACAGGATCTTCATAACGCGATATCTTACGTGCCCCTGTGTTCTCCATCATCGAGAGACTATTCAGCCACTTGCTGTGCAGCTCTGCTGATGGTACTATTATATGGAGCAGGTCCTTTAGTTTCTGTGTCGCTTCACTCATTTTTCTACAATGTCATTAATAATTCTTCGATAGCGGCGTATATGTACTCAAGGTCTTCGTTGGTGATGCAGTAGGGCGGAAGCAGGTAGATGATATTACCCAGGGGACGCAAAAGTATGTTTCTTTCTATAAAGAACCTGTAAAGTCTGTCCCTTTGTTCGTTAGTGTAAGAAGTAGAGTTACCTGTATTTAACTCAAAAGCAATAATTGTCCCCGATTGTCTCACTTCAGTCACCTTTTCATGACCACTTATCTTGTCAGCGAAGGCCGCATGAGCTTGCTCTATCCTCTTCCTACTTTCCGCACATTCTTCTTTCAACAGCAGGTCCATGCTGGCCAAGGCAGCAGCACAGGCAAGAGGATTCGCTGTATATGAATGCCCGTGATACAAGGTCTTGCTCCTATCGTCATTGTAGAAGGCATCAAATATGTGCTGCCTGCACCCGGTTACGCCCATAGGCATAGCCCCACCTGTCAGTCCTTTTGAGAGACATATCATATCCGGGGCAGTACTCACATTATCGCAGGCGAACAATTTCCCTGTGCGCCCAAAGCCGGTCATCACTTCATCGGCTATAATGAGCGTCTCATATTCCCTGCACAGTTTATAATACTCATTCAGCACATACGCACTATAGACTCGCATACCCGCCGTTCCTTGTATCAAAGGTTCTGCTATAAAGGCAGCAACCTCATTATCCCTGAGTAATTGCCGTAATTCTCCAATGCTCTCCTTCCCATCTCCCTCAGGAAAAGAAATAAAAGCCACCTCGAACAACTTATCATCGAAAGGCTGCGTGAACATGCTCCTTCCACTCACCGACATAGCCCCGAAGGTATCTCCATGATAGGCCCCTTCTATAGCTACTATCTTTTTCTTAGGCCTTCCTTTGTTCTCCCAGTATTGCAGTGCCATCTTCAGGGCTACTTCTACGGCAGTGGATCCATTATCAGAATAGAATATTTTCTTCTGTTCTCCGGGAAGTATCTCCAGCAATCGCTCTGCCAGCTCCACGGCGGGCTCATGCGTAAAGCCCGCAAATATGCTGTGCTCCAGCGTTTGGGCCTGTTCACCCACTTTCCTGGCAATATGCGGATGAGAATGCCCGTGCAGGTTCACCCACCAGGAGGATATTGCATCAATATATCTATTACCATCTTCGTCAAACAGGTAAGCGCCCTCACCACGCACCACGCCTATCGCCTCGGGCCATAGCTTCATAGGCGTGTAAGGATGCCATATCACTCTACTATCCCGTTCCCTGATGCTACTCATGTCCTGTTTTCTGCCTTAAGGCCGTTTGTATGATCAATGCCTGCTGCGTTATCTTCTCATGTGTAAGTTGATCGAAGCGAGGTATATGTGCAATGATGGGTAAGCCACTGTATTCTTCTATGAACGATTCGGAAGAGTTGTTCTGCTCCCCGTTCATTATTATACCCAGTAGTTTTATACCTCTCGCCTTCATTACTTCCACGCTCATCAGTGTATGATTGATACTACCCAGGTAGTTGTTGGAGATCAGTATCACCGGTAGATCATAGTGCTGCACAAAATCTGCCATGGTAGCATTCCCGGTCATAGGCGAATGCAATCCACCCGCCGTTTCTACTATCAGTATCCGTTCGGTCTTCGGGAACGGGAACAGTTTATAATCTATTTCCACCTTATCCATATATGCCGCCGCATGTGGCGACATAGCCTCTGTCAATTTATGCGCTTCAGGATGCACCCTCGCCATTCCATTACTCAGCAACCTGGCTACCTGTATAGTATCAGAGTTCTCCAGGTCTCCCGCCTGCACCGGCTTCCAGTAGTCGGCTCCCAGCGCTTCGGCGATCACTGCCGATGCGATGGTCTTCCCTATTCCCGTATGTATACCCACTATTGCTATCGCTCTCATACTAGTTTATTTATGGTATTGAACAACAGATCGATCTGCTCCTTAGTATTGAATGTATGCAGGCAAACCCTCAACCTCTCCGACCCCATCGGCACCGTAGGATGCAAAATCGCATTCACCTGCAAACCCTTACTTTGTAATAGTTCCGAAGCTTTCTTCGCCTTTTCGTTCGATCCCAATATCAGCACTTGTATCGGACTGTTACAATCCTTCCACTCCCCCTTACCTTTTTTGATCTTATCTCTGAAGTAATGTATCAAATCATGCAGTTCTGCACTCGAAAAACTTTCACTATCCAAGTACTCATACGCCTTACGAACTGCTTCAATATTATGCGGCGGTAATGCAGTCGTATAAATAAAAGGTCTTGCAAAATTGACCAGGAACTGCTTCAACTTTTCACTCCCAACTATAGCTGCACCATGGCAACCCAGAGCTTTCCCGAATGTATGCATGCGGGCAAGTATCTTATCCTGCAAACCCAGTTCACCAACCACACCTTCGCCTTTCTTCCCGAATACCCCGGTCGTGTGCGCCTCGTCCACTACCAGGCTCGCTCCGTATTTTTGAGTCAAACTGGCTATCTCTTTCAGCGGGGCCATATCGCCGTCCATCGAGTATACCGACTCCACCACAACAATTGTCGCTGTATCCTTATGCCGGTCCAGTTTCTTCTCCAATTCTGCCACATCATTGTGAGCGAATTTATATTGCCTTGGCGAATGACTAAGCTTAATGCCATCTATTATACTGGCATGGCAAAGTTCATCGTAGAGTATAGTAGTATGCCTGTCAGCAATGGACGAAAGCAGGCCCGTATTCGCATCATAGCCCGAATTGAAGATCAGAGCCGCCTCAGCGCCGTGATGCTTCGCTATGGTATACTCCAGCTCTTCGGTCTCCTTCGCATTGCCCGAAAGCAAACGCGAACCGGTCGAACCCGTTGTTTTATTCCCGACTTGTAAAATATTATTGGTAGCTATTCCCAGGTAATCATTAGAAAAAAAATCAACCGCAGTACGCTCTGTCTTCAGTGTACGTAGATTACCTGCCGCTATGCGTTCCTGTAGTTTGCGTTCTATATATTGTTCCACAGGATCCATATCGTTCTATGCTTCTTCCAGTACAGGCTTGTCCGCAAAGGCTGCTTTGGCTGTAAGTCCAAGTATCCTGAACATTTCCATGTCCTCGTTGAACTCCGGATTCGCAGTCGTCAGCAACTTGTCTCCTGCAAAGATCGAATTGGCACCCGCCAGGAAACACAGCGCCTGCTCAGCCATAGAAAGCTCCAGCCTGCCCGCCGATAAGCGCACTGCCGACTTAGGCATTATTATCCTCGCTGTAGCTATCATTCTGGCAAGTTCATCAAAGGGAACCCGCTTGTTTTCAGCCAGCGGTGTCCCTTTCACAGGCACCAGCACGTTAATAGGTACCGATTCGGGATGCTTAGGCAGGTTCACAAGTGTATATAGCATACCAATGCGGTCCTCATCTGTTTCACCCAGTCCTATTATACCTCCGCTGCATACCGAAATACCTGCGTTGCGCACATGCTCCAGGGTATTCAGCCTGTCGTCATAAGTACGTGTAGTAATGATCGATTCGTAATGACTTTCCGATGTGTCTATATTATGGTTATAAGCATAGAGTCCCGCATCAGCCAGTTTTTGCGCCTGGCTTTCTGAGAGCATACCCAGTGTACAGCAAACTTCCATATCCAGCTTGGTCACTTCCTTCACCATATCCAGCACACGGTCAAAATCGCGGTTGTCTCTTACTTCTCTCCACGCTGCTCCCATGCAGAAACGGCTTGCTCCACCCATCTTGGCACGCTTTGCATTCTCCACCACTTCATCGGTCTTCATCAGCGCCTGCACTTTTATGTCTGTATGGAATCTCGCAGCCTGCGGACAATAGGAACAGTCTTCGCTGCAGCCGCCTGTCTTTATAGAAAGCAAACTGCTGATCTGAACCTCTCCGGGTTTGTGGTATCGTGCATGTACACCGGCGGCTTCCATAATAAGGGGAAGTAACGGCTTCTCATATATATCCCGTATCTCTTCTAAAGTCCAGTCGTGACGAATTCCTGACATATATCCTTGTTTGGGAGGGCTAAAATATACCTATTGACCATATCCAGCAAATAGGTGGTTTATTGCATATTTATTTACAATCAATTGACGGTTAAAGCTCAGCTTACACCCATTAATTATTTGTATTTTCGCCATCTTATTTTTTCAGAAATAAATAGCTAATCAATAATATGAATTTTATCAAATCCGCCTTACTGGTAGCGGCACTGGCATTTTCTGTGTCAGGCGTGGCTCAGGGCAAGCATGAATGGAAAGAGGGTACTTCGGGAAAGTATAAGTACAAATATGTTACTAACGATCCTATGCAGGCCCGTTTCTACACGCTCGATAATGGCCTGACGGTTATCCTCAGCCCGATAAAGAAAGATCCGCGAATGCAGGTTTATATTGCCACTAAAGCCGGCAGCAAAACAGATCCTGCAGACCACACGGGCCTGGCGCACTACCTCGAGCATATGCTCTTTAAAGGCACCACGAAATATGGTTCCCTCGACTGGAGCAAGGAAAAACCGTTGCTCGATCAGATTGAAAAGCTCTACGAAGAGTACAATCTGGCTCCAGCTGCCAGGCGTCCCGCCCTTTATCATATTATTGATTCAGTTTCAGGTGTAGCTTCTAAGTATTCGATAGCTAATGAATACGACAAGCTAATGTCTTCAATAGGAGCACAGGGCACTAATGCCTTTACTTCATTTGAGCAAACGGTCTATACAGAAGACATTCCGGCAAATACAATCGACAAATTCCTGAAAATTCAAGCCGACAGGTTTACCGATCCGGTATTCCGCATATTCCACACTGAGTTGGAAGCCGTATATGAAGAAAAGAACCGTACACTGGATAACGATGGCAGAAAGGCAAACGAACTGCTGATGTCTAACTTATTCCTGAATCACAACTATGGCAAGCAAACAACAATAGGCACTATCGAGCACCTGAAGAGCCCTTCGCTGACAGCTATCCGCCAATATTTCGAAACATACTATGTCCCTAACAATATGGGCGTTATCATCTCCGGCGATTTCGATCCTGAAGAAATGATCAGGAAGGTAGATGCCGAATTTGGCCGCATGAAAAAGAAACCTGTCCCTGCCTATACTTTCCAACCGGAAACACCCCTCACCAGCCCTGTGGTAAAAGAAGTTGTTGGCCCTGATGCCGAGTCTGTGTCAATGGCTTACCGTTTGCCCGGCGTTCATTCTAAGGATGCAGTACTGGCTGATCTTGTTGGCCAGATTCTCTCCAACGGCCGCGCAGGTCTTATAGACCTCAACCTGGTGAAAAAACAAAAAATGCTGAAGGCATCCGCAGGTGCACAGATACTGGTAGACCATGGCTTCATGTACCTCCAGGGCTCACCCACCAGCGGCCAGACCTTAGAGGAAGTAAGAGATTTGATGCTCGGCGAAGTGCTCAACCTGAAGAAAGGCAACTTTGACAATGACCTTATTCTTTCTATTGTCAACAACATGAAAAAATACCTCATGAGGCAAACAGAAAGCTACAATTCAAGGGCCTCTATCCTCATGAGTGCTTTTACAGGCGAAGAAGATTGGAAGACCGACGTGGAGTATATAGATCTGATGTCTAAATACACTAAGCAGGATATTGTTGATTTCGCCAACAAGTACCTGGGCGATAACTACGTAGCCGTCTTCAAGCGCAAGGGCGAGGACAAGAATACACTGAAAGTAGAAAAACCACCGATTACGCCTGTAGAAACAAATGCTGGCAAAGAGTCAGATTACGTGAAGATGATGAATGCTATGCCGGTATCTAAACTGCAGCCCGTGTGGGTTGACTACAGTAAAGACATGCAACGTGGCAAGTCAGGACCTGCTGAAGTACTTTATGTAAAGAACAGCACCAATGGCCTTTTCCGCATGAGCTACCGTTTCAACTTAGGTAACTGGAATGATAAAAAACTAGCCGTGGCAGCCCAGTATCTCCAGTTCCTGGGTACTGATAAAATGAGTTCTGAAGATATCTCTAAAGAATTCTACAAATTAGCTTGCAGCTTCAGCGTGAATACTTCTAACGAATTCACTACCGTTACCATCGAGGGACTGGATGAGAATTTTGAAAGTGCTGTTACCCTTTTTGAGGGCCTGGTTAACAATTGCAAATCAGACGAACAGGCACTTGCCTCACTCAAAGGTCGCCTGGCCAAGGCCCGTTCTGACGCAAAAAACAACAAAGGAGCTATCATGCAGGGCCTTATTAGCTATGCACGCTACGGCTCCGCCAATCCGTTCAATAATGTCCTGAGTAATGACGAACTCAAAAACCTTAAAGGCGAAGAATTAGTCGATCTGTTGCATTCACTTAAGTCATACGAGCACCGCATCATTTATTACGGCCCAAGGGATCTGAATACGCTTACTTCAACGCTCACCAACAGGAGAGCACTACCTGCCGCATTCAAGCCTGCCCCGATGGCTAAGAAATTTGACTACTCCAAGCAATCTCAGACAGAAGTTCTCTTTGCCGACTACGATATGGTTCAGAGCGAGATTCGCTGGGTACGCAATATCTCCGGTTACAATCCTGAGCAGCAGCCGGTGATTGACATCTTCAACAACTACTTTGGCGGCGGCATGGGTACTATCGTTTTCCAGACTATCCGTGAAAGCAAGGCACTTGCCTATTCTACCAGCGCCTATGTAGTCACTCCGGAAAAGCGCGAAGACCCTTACTATATATCTGCCTATGTAGGTTGCCAGGCCGATAAATTCAAAGAGTCTATCGTCGCCATGAACGAATTGCTAAGCGATCTGCCTTCCGTAGAGAATAATATCATCAATGCGCGGACCGGGATCAAAAAAGATATTGAAACCGAACGCATTTCCGAAGACGGCATCATTTACAACTACCTCGCCGCAGAACGCAAGGGACTGAAAAATGATATCCGGCAGATGATCTACGAAAAGGCCGACAATATCAATTATTCTACACTTTCTCAGTTCCACAAAGACAATATGTCTAAAAAACCATACACTTACTGTGTGCTGGCTTCTGAAAAGAAAATAAACTCAGCAGATATGCAACAAATAGGCAAGGTGAAGAAACTCAGCCTTGAGGAAATATTCGGCTACTAGTCTTAATCTTTTTTAGAAAAATGCCCGTGGGTTTCCACGGGCATTTTTTGTTGTTTAATTAACTACGAATTAATATCCTACCCGCTTATTTTAAGCGGATTGGCGACTAACTTTTTCTCCCCAAATTCCGTCTATCCGAATGCAACGCAGAACCGTGTTGTTTAGTATGAATATTTACTTTTTTAACATTATTTTTCCGTATTTTACCTAATATTTAATACCTATAATATATGTCATCATCATGCCGCCGCATATTGCTTGCGCTTTTGGTACTTTTACCTGCTCTATCAAAGGCACAGGTAACTGCAAGTTTTACGGCAAACTATTACCAGGGTTGCGACCCACACATCGTGTCCTTTACCAACACCTCCACGGGAGCCATCTCTTATAGCTGGAACCTCGGTAATAGTACTATCACAAGTATTACTAACCCTCAAACCAGCTACATTGGCGCCGGCACTTACACTGTTACACTTACTGCTTATGGTGCCAACAATACTACCAGCACAGCTACTGCTACTATCACAGTTTTACCCTCGCCTTCAGTGGCATTCACGGCAAGTCCTACAGCGGGTTGTCCCGGCACTACAGTACAGTTCACCGATCAATCCGTTTTAAATGTTGCCGGCTCAGGCTCTTACCAATGGGATTTCGGTGACGGTAGTCCCCTTTCCAATACACAAAACACCTCTCATACTTACGGAGCTCCGGGCTTTTATAATGTCAGCCTTTTTGTAACCAACTCGCAGGGCTGCATAGGCAACCTTGTCCAGAATTCCTATATCAATATCTACACACCTCCTGCTATTAACATCACTGCTAATACTACCTTTTTCTGTAGCGCGCCTGCCACAGCAGTTTTCATCAATAACACCACCGGTACTCAGCCCATCACTTACCAGTGGGACTTTGGCGATGGCCAGCAGGGCTCGGGCACAGCACCCACACACACTTATTCCAATACCGGCTCTTATAACGTTACGGTAATCGCCACAGATGGCAACGGCTGTAAGGATACCATGGTCTACAACAACTTCATCAATGTAACTACCATAAACGCCAACTTTACCGCCCCTGACAGCGCTTGCATTTTCAACGCAGTAACCTTTACCAATACGTCTTCCACTCACCAGTCCCGGACCTGGGATTTCGGTGATGGCATAGGCACTTCTACCCAAACTAGCCCTACCTATACTTATACTACAGCCGGCACATATAATGTGAGGTTGATCATTCAGAACGGCCCTTGTATTGATACTATAATCAAGCCTATTGTTGTTCTGCCCCAGCCCCCTTCAGATTTCACAATAAATCCGGGTATAGCTTGCCCACCTCCGTCTGCAATACAGTTCACTAGCTCCGCTCCTCCGGGCTCCACTTACTGGTGGGACTTCGGCGGTGGTAACTCTACTGCTCAGAACCCTACATACACGTACACTTCTACCGGCATTAAGACGATCACCCTCGTGGTTACTACTCCTTTCGGCTGCATGGATACCATTGTTCACACCGATACCATCTACAATAGTGTCCTTGAGATCAATGCCATACCCGATTCAGGTTGTGCTCCCTTAGATGTAGCGTTCACTTTGAGCCACCTGACCAACGTGCCGTTCGGCATTTGGACGGCATACCCCTCACCTATAACTTCATGGCAATGGGATTTCGGTGACGGCTTCTTTTCCAGCGCCTCCAGCCCTTCACATACCTACACTAACCCCGGCATCTACACCGCTACTGTTACCGTTACAACAGCAAACGGATGTACTTTCACCGACGACATCGAGATACGCGCCGGAGTATTACCCACCGCTGGTTTCACGGTAAATCCGACTCAGGTTTGTTTCTCCGACCCTGTTTACTTTACCAATACATCCACCAACGCTACGGGTTATCTCTGGATATGGGGTGACGGAACCACACAAAGCGGCGTAGTTAACCCTACCCACTACTTCCTCGATCCGGGATTCTTCACCCCGGTATTAGTGGCTTACAGCAATGGCTGTCCGGATACTTTCGTCTATCCCGGCATTATTACAGTCGATTCGCCAAAGGCTGTTCTCGCATATGAGCATCTTTGCACTCCTCGTACTTTAATGCAGTTCCATAATCAGTCTATAGGTGCTACTTGGTTCAAATGGGATTTCGGTGACGGCACTGTCGATTCTGTCAACAACGATCCTACACATAACTTCCCTTCACTTGGCAACTGGATCGTAACCCTCTACACATACAACGCTAATTCCGGTTGTCGCGATACCGTAGCTGCCTATCTCACCTTGGTAGACTTAGCACCTAATTTTACAGCCTCCGATACGGCCATTTGTCCTTCCGACTCGGTCACTTTTACACCCGTCATTACGGGTGGAACACCTATAGAATACTTCTGGATAATCCAGGGCGGTCAGTTGGGGGGATCCTACAACACTATAACCACCCACGGATACCCTACTCCCGGCTATTTTGACGTTACGCTAATAACAACCGATATGAACGGTTGTATAGATACCCTCGTTAAACAGGACTATATTCTTGTAGCAAAACCTGACGCATCGTTTACCACTAATCCACCTTCCGGCTGCGTGCCGCTTACGGTCACATTCACTAATACAAGTACCGACCAGGTCGGAACCTTCTTCACCAACTGGGAATGGGATTTCGGCAATGGCACGGCAAATGTCACCGTACCTACGGTAGCCAACACCTACTATACTGCAGGCACCTATTCGGTTCAGATGATCGTGACCGATAACGTCGGCTGCAAGGACACAGCTACTGGTAGCGTTTCTGCCTTCAAGCCAAACGTAGCTTTCGTAGCCGGCAATACCCATCCATGTGTCGCCGACTCTGTTGTTTTCACCAACTATAGCGTGGGCAACGGCCTTGTATACGAATGGGATTTTGGTGACGGAGGAACTTCAACACTCACTAATCCTAAACACGCTTATGGTCCGGGCACCTACACAGTAACGCTCATTGCTACTGACGTAAATGGTTGTAAAGATACCTTTACTGCCACCAACTACATCACTGCCGCTACCCCTGTGGCCTCGTTCACAATGGATTCAGTCGCCGTTTGTCCGCCGCTGGTACCAAACATCCAGAATTTCTCTACTGGTGCCTTCTTTTACAATTGGGATTTGGGCAACACTAATACTTCAACTCTTTTCAATCCACAGGTTACTTACGTTTCTCCCGGCGCATATACTGTCGTGCTCATCGCATCAAACCAGTACGGTTGCGCTGATACAATGACTCGTACAGCAACCATCTATGGATTCGGCGGTGCTTTCAACTATACACCTCTCGAAGGCTGCGCTCCGCTCACAGTATTATTCCAGGCCAACCTCGCCAATGTGCCTAGCATTACCTGGGACTTTAACGATGGTAGCATAGCAACAACCTCAGCTACTGATACTATCACGCATACATACACCACAGCAGGTTTCTATCTGCCGAAACTAATACTTAGTGATGGTACAGGTTGCCAAACTTCTAATCCGGGTCTGGACACCATTAAGGTCGATTCCCTTATCATGGGCTTCTATGCCAATACACCTTGTATCAACAGCACTGCTACTTTCGTAGATACATCTAAAGGTTTGTTTACTTCTACTTCCATCACTTCCTGGTGGTGGCAGTTCCACGACGGAAGCACTAGTACCGATCAAAGCCCGTCTTATTTCTACGGGCCTACAGGCACTTATCCTGTTACCCTTGTTGTCACCAGTTCTACCGGTTGTATCGATACGCTGGAAGGAAATATAACCATCCACGATCTGCCGGTCATTGAAGCTTGTCCCGATACGGTAGTCTGCGTAGGTGACCCGGCCATACTCTATGCCTCAGGCGGTGACACCTATGTCTGGACACCTAACGATGGAACGCTCAGTTGCTCGGCTTGCCCTACTCCAACGGTAATTACTCCTGTTCCCGCCACTTACACGGTAGAAGGAACTGATGTCTTCGGTTGTTCGAACACGGACACTGTCAGGGTAAGTCTCAAAACTAAAACTGAAAGTATCGCAGAAGATGCAGAAGTTTGCCTGCACGACACGGTTACGCTTTCAGTAACTCATGCCCAGTACTGGGCCTGGTCACCTTCTGCAGGCCTTAATGACACCACGATAGGCCATCCTATTGCATCTCCTGATTCTACTACACTGTACACAGTCATTACACGTGATGGTACTTGTATACCGGATACCGTTTATGTAAACGTAGTGGTACATCCGTTACCAAATGTTTCTACCGGTCCGGACATAACTGTTCATGGTGGCGGAACCGCACAGCTTCTGGCTACTGGCTCTTTCGACAAGCTGGCATGGATGCCCGCCAATACCCTAAGCTGCGATAGCTGCGAGTCACCTGAAGCTACACCTAAGGTTACCACCACTTATATGGTTTACGCCTTCACCGACTTTGGTTGTAAAGACACTGCTGACATTACAGTGTATGTAGTCTGCGATAATAGCCAGCTATTCATGCCGACGGTGTTCACTCCTAACGGCGACGGGCAGAATGATGTATTCTATCCGCGCGGCAAGGGTGTGAGCTCAGTTAAGTCGCTGAGAATATTCAACCGCTGGGGCGAAAAACTCTTTGAAAGGACCAACTTCCAGATGAATGACGAGCTCTCTGCCTGGGATGGTCGCTTCAAAGGAGACATGGCCCGCCCCGACGTTTACGTGTGGATAATGGAAGCAATTTGCGATACCGGCGAACCAATGTTCCTGAAAGGTGACGTAACGATAATCAGATAAATTTGAGCTGTATGAAAATGAGAACATTGAAGAAATACCTCGCCCTTTGTGCCTTGCTGTCACCTGCTCTTGCGGTGGCACAAGCCGATATACACTTCTCACAGTTTTATGAGAACTCAGTATTAAGGAACCCCGCTCTTGTAGGTGTAAACCCGCAGGACTATAAAATAAGCCTCGTCTACCGCAACCAGTGGAGCACCATTACCCACCCTTTCCAGACAGCCATGCTTACTGCCGAGGGACGCTTTGCCGTGAGCCACGCTTCCAGCGATTTTATTAGCGTCGCCCTGCTGGCCTACTACGACAAGGCAGGAAGCGTAGACAGGAAGATAACTTCCTTCTATCCCGCGCTTAACTATAGCAAATGCCTGAATTCTGATAATAGTACTTACCTGTCGGCAGGTTTCACCGGTGGCTATATGCAATACAGCTTCGATCCCACAAAGGCTACATTTAACAACCAGTATCAGAACGGTTTTGAACCGGCTGTGCTTGGCGAAGCATTACCTTACCCTAAGCTGAACATCTGGGATCTTGGCGCAGGTATCAACTTCAATACGATAGGGGGCAAAAACAAAGACATCCTTTACCTGGCAGGTGTATCTGCTTACCACATGACGATGCCGCAGAATTCTTATTATAAAGACCCCAACATGAACCTCGCTGTTAGATGGAATGGCAACGTAGGCTTTGTAAAGCAAGCCAGCGACCAGCTCATTTACCAGGTTCATGCCAACTATGCCCAACAGGGCCAGTTCCGCGAAATTATTGGTGGTGGCCTGTTAGGTTGGAATGCCGTGGTAAAAGGAGCGCTCAATAGTGTATTCACTATCTATGCCGGCGCCTTCTATCGCCACAAAGACGCTTTAATTCCAACGTTTAGGCTACGTTATAAGGACCTGCTTTTCGGTATGACATACGATATCAATACCTCTTCCTTAAAAGCAGCAAGCAATATGAGAGGTGGTTATGAGATAATGCTCATTAAAACCGGTAATTTCCCTAATAATGACGCGGCCGCCGGAAAGGTAATGTGTCCACGCTTTTAGAAACTCTTGCACATACAAATAATAGTAGGGACGGTTTACCGTCCTTTTTTTATTTACCCTGCTAACGACATTATTTTCTCTCTACCAAGCGCTGTAGTCCGTCCAGTACTTGTGTCCAGTTCTCTTCCATCTGTTTTAGCTCCTTGTCTGTTTTAATATTATCCTGGCTGAAACGTAGCAGGGTTTTATCTCCCTTAGGTTCAAGCTCATATATTACATGCTTATAGTTCTCTTCTTTGTCTTCCTCGCCGCTCAGCGGGCTGTAATAGGTGGTATGCAGCAGCTTGTTGGGTATGGCATCTAATACCCTTCCCTTGTCATGATATTCCATCCCCTCATGCACTCCTGAATAGCTTATCGGGCTTCCCCTTTTGAAATCACTCCGCGCATTTGTCCCGAAAAGGTATTCTTTTATCTCGCTCGGTGTGGTCAATGCTACCCATACTCTCTCCGGGGACGCATTTATTTCCCGGCTTAGCTCTGCCCTGAATTGTCCTTCCATTACCAGCTTTTTATGCATTTGCAAAAAAACAAGGCCAACAAAAAACTGCCAATAAAGCGCTAAAAGTCAGCCACTGCCGGGCTTGCTGGCACTAAATTTAACACCATCGCTACAGACAATAACAATTCAAAATTTTGCATTATGAAAAGCAGATTATTATTCTCAGCGGGCCTGGCTCTTAGCCTCTTTATCACAGCCTGCGACAAAAATGATAGATACGATCCCAACAATGGTAATGACCAGGTAACGCTGGGCTACAGGATTAAGGCGATCAATACTTCGTCCAATGCAGCCCAACGATCTACAGCAGGCACCATCACCTGGACAAGCGGATTTGCCAACCCTGCAGTCATAAAATTTGAAGCCAAACAACAAAACTCGAAACTGGAATACACTGCTACCCACACTGGCCAGATCGATCTTTTTGCCTTTGACCCCGTCACCTTCGGCAACTTTACGCTTGGCCCCGGTACCTACAAAGAAATCGAACTAAAACTTTTGTTCAGGAAAAATGGTTCAAGTCCTGCTTTGCAGCTCAACGGCCAGTTTACAGGCACCACTATGACTGCTCCCGTGGTGCTGATGATCGAAGGGCCGCTCGAGATCAAAACCGAACAGAAAGATGTAGTTATCGATAACAACATTTCCTACGTTGCCATCACTGATATGGACCTCGCTTCTTATACAGACGATGTCACCGAAAGCATGTGGAACAATGCAGACCTCACCAACGGCGTTATCGTGATCTCGGAAGACTCCAACGAAAACATATATTATCGCATCTTGTCCAATATCAAAGGCAAAAAACACAAATGCCACTGGCATCACTAGTACGCTTACTTCATAGAAGACAGAGGCCCGGGTCACCGGGCCTCCGTTCAATCAACCTGAAGCTTCCATGGCGCTAAAACGCTCCTCCTGCCGCCTCCCCCAGCATTGCGAGGACAGGGAGAAAACAGACATTGCAGCTGATCGATCCATGTCGTGGTGAGCGTAGTCGAGCCATGGCAGTAGTCGACTAGAGTTCCTCCGCTGAGTAATGGCAGGCAGAATGACCCCTGTCAAACCCCACCCTCGTTCAAGCGTCCTCGCTTGAACAGTAGTTGCCCCCCCCCTCGTTCAAGCGTCCTCGCTTGAACAGTAGTTGCAAAAAACCGCTGTCATTGCGGGCTCCGACCCGCAATCTCTTATTTCCGCCTAAGCGGAAAACCTACAAGCTTCAATTGCTACCTGGTTTCGCCCTATCCATTCTTTGTCCTACCCTCGTTCAAGCGTCCTCGCTTGAACAGTAGTTGCAAAAAATCCGGAAAATATTTTGAAACTAAAAAATTAGTTCTACCTTTGAACTAAATTATTAGTTTTAAATAATGAAGACACTCACAAAGGCCGAAGAACAGGTAATGATGGTGCTCTGGAAACTGGGCTCCGGCTTGCTGATGGAGATAGTAGATGCCATGCCCGACAAACCGCACAAGAACACAGTTGCCACCATACTCAAGATATTGGTGGAAAAGGAATTTGTGAAAATAGAAAGCCTGGGAAGGATCTTTCGCTATCACCCCGCTGTCAGTAAAGAGGCCTATTCAAAAACTACATTAACGGGTGTAGCCAGGGGTTATTTCAATGGCTCTTACAGTGACATAGTTTCTTTCCTTGTGGATGAAAAAAAACTCTCGGTAAAGGACCTTGAACTATTACTCAAACAACTCAAAAAGAAATAGCATATGGAACAGTATATATTCTTACTACTCAAGTCCGTTGCCTGCTCCGGCATTTTGTTTGCTTATTACCTGCTCTTCCTGAAAAACAAGAAGCTGCACAACTACAACCGCTATTACTTGCTGACGGCAACTATACTCAGCCTGCTGGTACCTTTTCTTGAATTCAAATCATATGGTTTTCAAACGACCGCTTCCAATCCCATCATTATGCTGGACCCTGCAAGCGGTGCCGATTACATAGAACCTATAGGAGTTGCAACAGCCAAAGAATTCCCCTTGGAACAAGTGGCAAGCTGGATTTATTTCACCGTTTGCATTGCGATGCTCTCCCTGCTCCTGTTCAGGCTGGCCTGGATATACCGGCTTAAAAGAAAAGGTAGAGCGGCGTGGAGAGATGGTCATGCCATAATATATACCGGTTGTCCGCAGGCACCGTTCTCATTCGGTCGTACCCTTTTCTGGAGATGGGATATGGATATCGACAGCCCGGAAAGTGAGCTGATACTAAAACATGAACTCTATCATATCCGCTCACAGCACACTGCCGACAAGCTGTTCATGCAGCTGGTGGTGACCTTTGCCTGGGCCAATCCTGTTCTCTGGCTCATGAAAAAAGAGCTGGCCTTGCAACACGAATTCAGTGCCGACGATGCAGCGCTGCACCACTCCGATACAGATTCTTTTGCTCGGATGATACTGCACGCAAAGTTCAGCAGCATTACCCCGGACATCATTCATCCGTTTTTTCATTCATCAATAAAAAGGAGGTTCATAATGCTTACAAGATCTAAAAAAACAAAGTTTTCTTTCCTGAGGCGGGCCATGCTATTACCGCTATCAGCATCAGTACTGCTACTGCTATCATTTGAACTGCATGTAGCACCGGCGTTGCCGGATATAACCGAGGTCAACCGTGCTAAAGAAACCATATCAGTAATGTTTGACGCCGCCCATGGCGGCCACGATATGGGTGCCACAGGTGCGTACGGCATGCAGGAGAAAGATCTCACGCTTAATATCTGCAACAAGCTCACAGAACTTGCGCCCGAATACAATATCAAGGCAAGCCTTACCCGCCAGGACGATAGATACATCAGCCTGCCCGACAGGGTAGCTATTTCAGAAAGATCAGGTTCAGACCTCTTCATTGCTATACATGTCGACAAATCCGCCGACGAGGGTACTGAAAAGCATGTCGCTAACGGATTTGAAGTTATCGTGTCAGGCAAGAACAAATACCCCGGCCAAAGCAGGCTCCTGGCTTCCGCTATTGTCCCGAGACTGGCTTCGCTGCAGGTGCTGACCAGGTTGAGCCAGAGCAGTCCGGTGGTAATACGCGAGGCCGGCAAGCCTGCCATACTGATAGAATGTGGTAACATAGAA
>DASPNB010000246.1:0-4585 GCA_035626755.1 Flavipsychrobacter sp. | reverse complement strand
GGCTGAACACTCCATTTCTGCCTATAAGGAAATACCATACCGTGAAGCTGCAGCTCTTTACAGATAGGAATGGTAACGGAGTGATGGATGGAGATGAACAGGCAGTAGTAGGACAAACATTATCGCTTGGCGAGCAAATGTTTGTTTCTAACGAGAAGGGCATTGTGGAATTGAGAAATGCAGATAAGGGTACCTATAAATTGGACTTCGGTTTCACAAGCAAGCTGAGAGGCTGGGCACCAAGCAACGGGGTAAGACAAGAAGTAAATGTTTCCGGCAGCAACATATTTCCTGTGCCATATAAAGTGAGTCGCGTATTACAGGGGCGGCTAAGGCTGGTACTCGACTCCACATCCAATCTGAAGTTCTCATTAGAGCGTATAAAGGTGATAGCCAAAGACGAAAATGGTGCGGAGTATTCAACTATTACAGATGAAGGCGGCGAGTTTTACCTGAATGTACCCGCAGGGAACTACACCGTGAGCCTTTCTGAGGCAGCCTTCGACGAAAACTTCAGGCCGGTAGAAAATGCCCTGCACGCTGATATGGTTAATAATAACGTGAAGGATATTCAGTTCGAGATAAGGCAGAAGAAACGTACTATGAACATTAAGAAAAAATAGTATTATTTCTCATGTGAAGCGCCTTGCAATTCACATTCATTAACTTTTTAAATTCCCTCTATCTGTTTACATTCGCATTCTAATCCTTAGAAATGCTACAAACAGACTACATACACGTGCCCTACGGCAAAGCCGTATATGGTGAAGCAGAGAAAGAAGCAGTAATGAATGTGCTGAATACTTCTACCCAAATGGGTAAGCACGTTCGTGAAATGGAAGAGCGCGTTGCTGCTCTTTATGCAAAAAAGTATGGCATCATGGTGAACAGTGGCTCATCGGCACTGTACCTGGCAGCAGACCTGATGAATTTTGAGCCAGGTTCTGAAATTCTAACTCCCGCACTTACCTTTTCTACTACTGTAGCACCACTTATTAAGAAAGGCTGGATTCCTGCTTTTATAGACGTGGAAGAGGGAACTTATAATGTAGACGTAAATAAAGTGGCGGAGATGATAACGCCTAAAACAAAGGCAATGGTCATTCCTAACCTGATAGGCAACCTGCCTGACTGGAAGGTGCTTCGTGAGATAGCAGACAAGCATGGCATCTTCGTACTGGAGGATTCGGCTGACACCTTAGGTGCTGAGATTGGAGGCGCTTCGTCGGGCCGCTTTACCGATATGAGTACTACAAGTTTCTATGGCTCGCACATTATCAACTGTGCGGGTAATGGTGGCATGCTTTGCGTGAATACTGAGGCCTTCTACGACCGTGGCCGTCTTTTACGCAGCTGGGGGCGTAGCTCCTCACTCTTTGTGGAGTCTGAAAAAATAGAAAATCGATTTAACGTAGAAATAGAAGGTATTCCTTACGATGCAAAATTTGTGTTTGAGGAACCGGGATATAACATTGAGCCTTCCGAACTCGGTGCCGCCTTCGGCCTTGTTCAATTGGACAGTCTTGCCAAGAACATTGATGACCGGACTTCTAACTATGCCCGCATGCGCGAATTCTTCAGCCAGTGGGAAGAATTCTTTATACTGCCAAAACAATTACCTGGCTCACGTACAGGTTGGCTGGCATTTGCTACTACGCTTCGGGAGACAGCCCCGTTCCTTCGTAGAGATATGCAGATATTCCTGGAGAAGAGAAACATTCAGACACGCACGGTGTTTACAGGAAACATACTCCGTCAACCCGGCTTCAAGCACCAGCCGCATAAGGCTGCTAAGGGCGGATATCCTGAGGCTGACAAGGTAATGCGCGGTGGTATGTTGCTCGCATGTCATCATGGGCTGAATGACGCCCAGATAAGCCACGTGATGGAAAGTGTTTCTGAATTCATGAAGAATCTTTAGGCTGTGCTATTCATCTTCCTGCTTACATTCTTCTGCATAAATATTGCGTTCCGCGCCAGGGTAAAGTCTTTGAACCCCATGCCCTGGGTGTTATCTACCATCCTGGCCGTTTTTGTAGGGATATTCATCGCTGCTTTGGTAATAGCAATAGTATGGATGAGGGATTTCGGAGCCCTTTCGCAGGAGCAAATGCTTGAAAAGGTGAGGAGTGGCGAAATAAAACTCACTGCCTGGAACGACTGGTTCGTACTGGCTTGTGCATTCGGTGGCTACCTTTTTGTAAGATACCTGTTGGATAGAAAAGCCAGGTCGATTGGTGGGGACGACAACTCACCAACCGAGTAGCTCTTTTAGTTTACTCATACCGCTTTTACTTACAGATACTTTAGCACTACATTGCAGCAATGCGATGTGACTTTCTTTTTCGTAAGGCTCTATTCGCACTAACTGCGAAACAGGTATGATGTAAGACCGGTGCACCCGAACAAACTGCTGGGGATCAAGACTATTCTCAATACTGCCCAGGGTGGCTTTTTTAAGATAATAACCGTCTTTGGTATGTATCTTTATGTAGTCGTCGCTGGCTTCTATATAATGTATTTCCTGGGATGGTATAATGCGTATGAGCCCGTTATCTTTCACTACTATTCTGTGTTGGTAGCCTTCATACACTTTTTCAGCTGCCAGGTCCTGTAATTGCGGCTTTTTAGTAGCGGTTCCCGCTTGTTGTTTCCATTTGAACAAGGCTTTGTCAAAACGCTCCCTGGTTATAGGCTTTAGCAAGTAGTCTACCGCGTGAGCCTCAAAGGCTTTCATAGCATACTCGTCAAAAGCCGTAGTAAAGATCACTGATGGTGGATTCTCTATCAGTTCCAGCATTTCAAATCCATTCAGCCGGGGCATTTGCACGTCCAGGAAGATAAGGTCTGGCTCCTGTTCCTGTATTGCTTTAAAACCTTCAAAACCGTCGCCGCACTCAGCTACTACCTTTAAGTCGGTGTGTGATTGCAGCAATGCTTTTACCAGTTGCCTTGCCAGTGGTTCGTCGTCTATCAGTATTACCTTATGCATTTTATTGAGGTATCTTTAATGTTGTTGTAAAGATGTTGTCTTCCTGTTTTACTTCCAGGAGGTCGGTTCGGGCATAAAGCAGTTCGAGCCTGCGGCGTATGCCTTGTATGCCAAAGCCTGTTCCTTTAGGTGGATTCGTCTCCGGATCATATGGATTTGAAATACTGATACTTAGCATTTCTTTTTCCAGCTTTATACTGACACGTATATTTACGTTACCGGTTTTTCCGTATAGCCCAAATTTAATGGCATTTTCAAGTAGAGGCTGCAACAGGAAGGGCGGGATAGTGGCCCTGTCTATTTCAGCAACAGCAAAATCCACATCCAACCTGTCTCCGAAGCGCACCGCCTCTATAGCGAGATAAGCTTCGATAAATACCAGTTCTTCATTTACAGGTAAACGCTCCTCTGCTTCGCGTTTCACGGAGCTGCGCAGGAAATCTGAAAGTTTGCCTATCATTTCCTGCGCTTTGTCGGGTTGAATCATCACCAGGGCACTGATGGAGTTCAGGCTGTTATACAAAAAATGCGGTTGCAGTTGCTGGCGTAGTTTAAAGAGCTCTGCATCACGGAGAAGGTTGGCAGCATCAGTGTATTTTACAAACTTATCTTCCAGGCTATCTCCGCGCTTCTTGATCACAGTGCAAGTTGCCACCCATACAAAAATGAGCCAGGCAATTATGTACTTAGATACCTGCGACTGCTCTAGCCATGCCTGGTAGTCAACCTGTTTGGCGTACCACCATGCAAGGCCTTTTTCTGCAGTATAGGTAATAAGTACGGACAGAGCAGTTGCAATGATGGTGCCATACACTATCGCTCCCACCTGGGTAGGGTAGTTTTTAATAAACAGAACGATAAGCCAGATGCCCAAAATAATAAGGACGGAATTAACTGCACCTTCTGTCATAGTCACATCCCAGGCCAGGCCGGTTAGGTTATGTAGCAGCAAAATATGCAGTCCCATCGAGGTGAGTCCGGCAAGCGGTAGTATCCAGCCAATATTCTTCTTTGCTATTGCCAATTTGCTTTTAGATTTTCCAGATAGGATCTGCAACAGGGCCTGCTTCGCGAACAGCGGACGCAAGCAAGACCCCGTTTTCGGGCGTGATTTCCTGTAAGTCTTTTACGGCTATTAATTTCCAGGCAATGGTTCTCCCATGCCTGTCCACGAAAATACATTCTTCGTCAGCTGCAACCTTTTGCGCATTGTACAATGCTGCATCCATATCGTCGGCAAATATGAGGCGCCATTGTTCTTCATATTGCTCTGTCTTTACATCTTCACAATCTATGCGATAGATCAGCTGGACTACGAATGTTTTCATTCCGGTATAAAAGATGCCCGCTGGTGTTCAACGGGCATGGTGATTAATAAGATTTTATTTCAATGCTGCCAAAGGAGCAGGAACCTCTGAGTGCCAAAACTTTTTTCTCCTCACCACTATTAGGTGTTCTTATGATGCGGTGATCTTCTACACTACCAAAAGCAGGAGTGATATTGTTTTGTATTTCCCAATGCGAAGGCACTATCAGCTCTACACCTCCAAAGGCTACTCTCACATCCAGCACCATCGGCTGGGTAGCTGAATC
>DASPNB010000245.1:0-2852 GCA_035626755.1 Flavipsychrobacter sp. | reverse complement strand
AAATCAATACATTTCAAGCCTCCGCATTTAGAATTATCATATTAGTGTTCTCCTCCTATAACCTATAAATAATAGAATTATTTGTCTCCATCCCAACACTTTTTCATTAAGTAGCGTCTATAATGGTAACAAGGCCTTGATAATCATTACCACTTAAAGAAAAACAATTATTAATCAGACTAAATTCCTAAGACATGAATCTCGGTATCGCTATTAAATCGATCAGAAGGCAGATGGGTATTACACAGTATGACCTGTCTGAAATGTGTGGTATTTCTCAGACTTCCCTATCTCAAATTGAAACCGGAACTAAACGCCCTAGTCCCAGGACCATCAAAAAGATATGTGAAGTGTTGGAATTACCTGAATCAGTTATCTACATCCTTGGCATGCAAAACACGGATGTTCCTGAAAGCAAGCAAAACGTATACAATCTCATTTTCCCTTCTATAAGGAACCTCGCATTGCAGATTGTTTCTAACGAACATGCTGCTCTTGTAGGTTAATTTTAAAAATTGATTTTAAATTAAAAGGGCTGATCTTCGGATCAGCCCTTTTACTATTTGATGTTATTGGTCTTAAAAAAGAAAGTCGGCAGCGGCCTTTGCATAAATCACTGCAGTTTTCACTGCCCTTACCACAAATACCTGCTTATTAGGCTCCTCGGCTGATGCCTCTACCGGTATCAGCTCTTTATCGGTATTTTTTTTCACCCAGGTCTGGCCGTTTTCCTGCACCTTGCGGTTCGAAAATTCATCCCAGTTAACGATCACCATAGTCACCACGTAAAAAAATAATGACCACAATAGTGATTTGCTAAAGAATAATGCTCGCGAAATGATCCTCCTATTCATAAAAAATGGTTTCATACTGTGAACAAAGAACTTCCTAACATAAAATTCGATTATTTATTCATCCCCCTATCTAACCCATTTAGGGGGATTTATTACTATTTCACAAATTTCGCATGCGCTGCGCCGTAGTTAATAAAGTAGATACCCGGTGTCCAGTCATGTACGTTCAGGCTATTTATCCCGTTTTCTGCCGCCTGCATCCTTTGCACCAGCCTGCCCCCTGCATCATATACCTCTATATAGCCCTTACTTTTCGTCACCGTTAGTTCAATGTACACCACATCATCCGACGGATTTGGGTACACTTCCATTACCACCGCCTTCGGTGCATTAATATTTTCCACGCTGTTAGGTATCTGGGCCACCTTCAGTCCGTTACCAAAGCTCGTCACCCACATTTCATAAGGATCATACGGATTAAAGTATACCCTTTCCGGCTGCCTGAAGTTATAGCCATTCACCAGCGTCCATGTCGGCGTGGCTGAATTCATATCGTTGCTTCTCCAGAGTCCCTGCATCTCAGTGGTCAGGTAAGCCTGGTTATTATTCAGCGGGTTGAATGTTATGGAGGTCACCCTGTCAAACTGGGTGCCAGTAAGCTTGGTCCAGCTTTGCCCGCGGTTGGTAGTACGGTACAGGCCGCCCTTGTTTCCTCCCGCATTAGTACCCCAGCCCGTAAACACGCATACATACCACGTGTTCTGGTTAGCATCTGCAGGATCAATAATAATATCCTTGGTCCAGTAATACATATTATTGGCATCACTTACATCGCTCCACTGTCCGTTAGCGGGATCATAAATAAATACTCCTGAACTCGCGGTAAAGTCGGTAGTTCTCCTGCCGGAAAACGTACAAACCATTTTGCCGTCATTCAGCACCTCTATACATGCAGGGTGGCCTTCAGTTCTCGGCGGGGCAGATAGCTTAGTCCATGTGCTGCTGCCAAGAGCGGAGAGATTATTGGTAATGTAGACACCGCCGATATTAGTATCGCTATGAATCACCGATGCATACATCCTGTTGGTATTGTTTGGATCCATGGCTAACCAGAATACCGGGTGGTTAAATTGATGGAGCAGCATCCACGTTGTACCGTTATCTGTTGAGTAAGATATCTTTCCCGCGTTATCATTGTTATTCAGGGGGTTGTCTGCCAGGCGGGTGCTCTGGTACATGTCGTGAATAGCAGAGGATGCCGCGAACATTGTTCCCGTAGGGTTCTTCACTATGCGATACACAGAGTTCACGCTAAGACCTGTGTGCGTAAAGCCCCATGTAGCCCCGTTATTAGCCGAGCGTATACTGCCTATATCACTGAATGCAGCCATCATATTGCTCTGCGACTGCCAATGCACCTGCCAGCAGGTGGTGTTTTCTAATCCTATCGAGGTATATGCCTGCTGTGTAGGAGTCATCGCACCTGCAGGGTGTTGGTTCTGGCTCGCTACATAGGCCTGCCTCCAAGAGGTACCACCATTGTCCGTTACATGCACAAATCCAAAGTCGCCAAAAAGTACCCTGTTAGAATTATTCGGCGCTACAGCTATGCCAAAAGTAGACTCACCCCAGCTCCAGCCTTTATCACCTCCATGCCCGCTCCAGCCTGTAATAATATTCTGGTTGTTCGTTGTATTAAAAACTTTAGTCCAGGTAGAGCCACCGTTAGTTGATTTGTAGATCAGCGGGTAACTGTTCTCGCTGCCCCCCAGGTACATCGTATTGATATCATTCCAGGCCATACCTGTATACATCACATATTCACTACCGAAGTTGATTCCTGCAGAACTGGACACCCATGTCCCGTTGGCATTATCCATTGTGTACACGCCTGAAGCTATCCCATACTCATAAGGCTGCAAACCGTTGTAAATATCATTGTCATCCGCTGTAATACAAACAAATCTGGCAGTACCACCCACCTTTGCTCCCGAAAAACTCCAGATAGCCTGGCCGGCGCCTATGCCTGTGGTAGTCATAATACTGAATGAACTACCA
>DASPNB010000244.1:0-2055 GCA_035626755.1 Flavipsychrobacter sp. | reverse complement strand
TTTGCCGCTTATCGTGTGAATGTATCGCGCGTGGCCAACCAGCTGAGCATGGCCGGTCGCAAGGAAGATGCAAAGAGGATACTGAACAGAGTAGACTCTATGCTGAGCCAGTCGTCTTATCCATACAATCCGTATACTCTGGAGATGTTTGATGCATCGGCCTACTTTATGGCAACAGCGTACTACAACGCAGGCGACAATGTGAAGGCGGCCAAGGTGGCCAGCCAATTTGTAGAAAACCTGGAGAAAGATATAGCCTGGATATTGTCATTAGGTGATGACGGAAAAGAACAGCTGACACGCGATGCGCAGCAGGACGTAAGCCTGATCAATGAATTCAGCAGGCTGGCCCAGAGCCGCGGCGACACTGCTTTTGCCAAGAAAATGAACGACAAGACCGATATGCTGATACAAAAAATGAGCAAGGAACTGAACATGGAAAGCATGATGGGACCGCGCCAATAGTTTTAACAGTCTTTAAATCCCCCCGCGAACCGGGGGGATTTTTATTTTATGTAAATTTGGAGTGATGAAAAGAATTGCAATTCCTGTCCTTATCCTATTGTTATCAATTCCTGCTACTATATGCTTCGGCCAGAGAAAAGCCGTACTTGTAAAACTAGCTTCTCACAAATCGAGAATCGCATATTTCGAGAGTAAAGGAGATCTCCAGAACGCGGCTTACCTACGTAAGGATGCAAATGCTATTATACAGACTACTATAAATGACTTTGAAGACAACTTCAATTATTGTGAGGTGTATTACTTTATCGATACCAATCTCTATAAAGTTCTGGCTTCTAAGTTTGACGGAGTATTGCTAGACCGGGATTTAAAACCCGTTAGCAACCCAGTGATTAAAAACGGTGATACAAAATTTCTGATAGTCTATTATGGCGTACCTGAGGACGCTGAAGTAAATAAAATAGACAGCACATCTTATAGAAGCATCAGGTATCCGAATGATGGCCTCGTAGTATTAGGACATGACTATAAACGGGTAAAGCGACTCGATCATTTTATTTTTCATGGCTTTCCTTTCAGAAGAACGATGAAAGCATATATATACGTCTCAAAACACTTCGCTCTTGACTATAAGCCGCTGGCCGAATATCTACAAGAGAATCTAAAGATTTATAATGGTTTTATAAAACATAAATACTCCCGTTACTAATGTGAAACGGTAACTTTCAAGAATATTTAATATTGAATATATCAATGGTATCAGAATTAAACAATGTATACCACATACCAGGCGACCATTAGCAAGAAAAGCCTTACATATTGTAAGGCTTTTTTGTGGAGGTCGCGAGCGGATTCGAACCGCTGTAGCAGGTTTTGCAGACCTGTGCCTAGCCACTCGGCTACGCGACCGTGAAGATGGCAAATGTAGTAAAAAATCGTTTCTTTACAAGCGGAAACAAAAAAATCGGATGCTGCGGAAAGATATAATAGCCGAATCGGAAATGATACTGACTGAGGGCGGCCGTATCTACCACCTGGACCTCGCGCCGGAGCAACTGGCACCAACGGTAATAGTAGTTGGAGACCCCGACAGGGTGCAAATGGTATCGCGTTATTTTGACCGGGTAGAGCACAAAGCAAAGCACAGGGAATTCATTACGCATACCGGCTATATAGGCAGCAAGCGGTTATCGGTGGTATCCACGGGCATAGGCCCGGATAACATAGATATAGTAGTGAATGAACTGGATGCGCTGGTGAATATAGACTTCAGCAGCAGGACCGTTAAAGAACAAAAGACTACCCTATCGATCATCAGGTTTGGGACCTGCGGCGCGCTGCAACCTGATATAGCGCCGGACAGCATGATCGTGTCTTCGCATGGCATAGGCCTGGATAACCTGATGCATTTTTATAAATACAGCAACAGCCCCGAGGAGATATTTATATTGAATGAATTTCTGCGGCACACATCGCTACCGGGTAAAAGTGTGCAGCCATATGTAATAGAAGGATCTATATCACTGAGAAAACATTTTGGCGAGAAGTATGTGCATGGGATTACTGTTACCTGCCCCGGATTTTACGGGC
>DASPNB010000243.1:0-4818 GCA_035626755.1 Flavipsychrobacter sp. | reverse complement strand
GGAGGCGTTATGACGATCGTTGTCGTTGGTGTCACTTATGTGGCTGCTCCCATGCTGAGGGTACTGAAACTTAATCCACCGGAGCCGGGGAATAAAACATAAAATACACTGCGCCTAGTATAAAAAGGAAAGCCACTATATAGTTCCATTTCAGCGGCTCGTTCAGAAAGAAGATGGCAAAGATGGCAAATACTACCAGCGATATCACTTCCTGTATCGTCTTGAGCTGAAATGCCGAAAAGCCTTCCTGCAATCCAAACCGATTATTGGCCGGCACCATAAAGCAGTATTCAAAAAAGGCAATGCCCCAGCTGATAAGTATCAGCCTGATAAGAGGCATGTCCGCAGTATCTTTCTTCAGGTGGCCATACCAGGCATAGGTCATAAAGCAGTTGGAAAAGATCAGGCAGATGATGGTCTTCATAATCCAAATGTAAAAAACAAAAAGGTGCAGCAAATGCTACACCTCCTCATTCAATGCTTATGAATTCTTATCCTGCTTATTTTTGTGTTGCTTTCCAGGTCGCATACTGGTCAGCAGTCAGTATCTTTTTATATTCCATGTCCTGCCTTGCCTTATTCCTCTCTACAGTTGCCTTATCCACAGAACCCGGTGTTGAACTGCTGTAAAATGCCTTTGAATTTTGCAGGTTCAGCTGGTAGATCGCCTCGTCTTGCTTATCGTTCAGTTTCAGGCTTTCCAGTTTGTTGGTTTCCACAATTGCAGCAGCAGTTGCAGGATCAGTAGATGCAGTTATAGCCCTTTTCTTAGCCGACTGTGCATAGATATTTGATGCGGTCAGAAGGATAGCTAATGCAAGTATGACTTTTTTCATATTATTATTTTTAACGCTTGGATTTACAATATTAATAAAAAAGGAGTAATATTTTTCACAATTATAGACAAGAGATAAAGAAAAACAGTTGGGTGGCAATCGCAGCAATGTCCATATTTGGCAAATATGGACATAATTAGTACCTTTAGGAAAAGTGCGACATGAATATAAGTTTCACAGAAAAGCAGGAAAAATATATTGCCGAGCAGTTAACAAGCGGCGACTACCAAAATGCTTCGGAAGTAGTACGTGATGCATTACGCATGCACGAGTTTTATCGCACACGGGTTCTTGAAGAGCTGCGTGAGAATATTGATAGGGCCTGGGACGCACCGGTAAGTAAACGCAGTGTTTCCGATATACTTAAGAGTAAAAAACAAAAACGCTGATCTTCCCCATGCTTCTTTATGAGCTAACTGAAGATGCTGACCACGACATCGAATCTATATTCGAGTACACACTTTCAAATTTTGGTGAACAACAGGCTTTCTCTTATCTCGGGGAGATGGAAAACTTGTTCAATCAACTTTGCTCCGAACCTAAAATGGGTAGAGAGAGAAACGAAATACGTAAAGGACTAAGAAGCATATCTTATGTAAGTCATGTCATCTTCTACCGTACAGTCAAAGACAGAATAAGAATTCTACGCGTGATGCATTCAAGTAGGGATATTAAACGTTTTCTGTAAACATCAACCGGCCGACCCGATCTCAATCCACTTTTAGGTTTTCACTTTTGAGTTTTGACTTAACTCCCCTCATTCCTCATCACCACTACCCCGTCAAATACATCTATCAGCACAGGCTTGGTCTTGTCTATTTCCCCGCCTATTATCTTTTTACTCAGCAGGTTAATGATATCTTTCTGTATCACCCTCTTCAGCGGGCGGGCACCATATTGTGGGTCAAAGCCCCGCTGCACCATATAGTCCAGCGCATAGTCAGTAAACTGTAGTTCTATACCTTGCTGTGCCAGTTGGTCTTTCAGCTGCTCCAGCTGTATACGGATAATGCCTTTTATCTCCTTCCTCATCAGCGGGTGGAACATGATCACATCATCCACCCTGTTCAGGAACTCCGGCCTCAGCGATTGTTTCAGCAGGTCCATCACCTGCTCTTTGGTTGCTTCTACTACTTCTTCTATATCCTTCCCTTCCAGCTCAGCAAAATTCTCCTGTATTATATGGCTGCCCATATTGCTGGTCATAATAATGATGGTGTTCTTAAAGTTCACCACCCTGCCCTTGTTATCAGTCAGGCGGCCATCATCCAGCACTTGCAGCAGCACATTAAATGTATCGGGGTGTGCCTTTTCTATTTCGTCCAAGAGTATCACCGAATATGGCTTGCGTCGCACAGCTTCAGTCAGTTGTCCGCCTTCTTCGTAGCCCACGTATCCGGGAGGTGCACCTACCAGCCTGCTCACTGCATGCTTTTCCTGGTACTCGCTCATATCTATCCGGGTCATCATGCTGTCGTCATCAAAGAGTACTTCCGCCAGTGCTTTTGCAAGTTCAGTTTTACCCACACCGGTAGTACCAAGGAAGATAAACGAACCTATCGGCTTTCTCGGATCATGCAATCCGGCACGGCCCCTGCGTATGGCATCAGCTACAGCTACTATTGCCTCATCTTGCCCTACCACGCGCTTGTGCAGTTCATCTTCCAGGTTCAGCAGTTTTTCGCGTTCGCTTTGCAGCATACGCTGCACAGGTATTCCTGTTGCCTTGGCCACGTTCTCTGCTATATCCTCGGCATCCACTTCCTCTTTTAGCAGGCGCTTGTGCTGGTTGTCCATTTCATCCAGCTGCTTGCTCATGTTATTGATGATGGCCTCTTGCTCCTGCACTTTACCGTAGCGTATTTCTGCCACCTTTCCATATTCACCTTCGCGTTCAGCCTGCTCAGCCTCCAGCTTCAGTTGTTCTATCGCAGTCTTCGCCTTATTTATTTTATCTACTATTTCCTTTTCTTCCAGCCACTTCGCTTTCAGCGTATCTCTTTCTACAGAAAGTAGTGAAATTTCCTGTCCCAGTTCTTTTAGCTTGCTATCGTCATTCTCACGTTTTATCGCTTCACGTTCTATTTCCAGTTGGCGGATGCGGCGCTCCAGTTCATCCAGCTCTTCCGGCATGGAGTTCATTTCCAGCTTCAGCTTCGCAGCACTTTCATCTATCAGGTCTATCGCCTTGTCCGGAAGAAATCTGTCTGTCACATACCTGTGGCTTAGCTCCACTGCTGCTATTATCGCTTCATCCTTTATCCTCACCTGGTGGTGGCTTTCATACCTGTCCTTCAGGCCGCGCAGTATTGAGATGGCATCTTCGGGCGTTGGCTCATCTACAAATACTTTCTGGAAGCGTCTTTCCAGTGCCTTGTCTTTTTCAAAGTATTTCTGGTATTCATTCAGTGTCGTTGCTCCTATTGCACGCAGTTCACCCCTTGCCAGGGCAGGCTTCAGTATGTTGGCCGCGTCCATCGCACCTTCCATCGCACCCGCGCCAATCAGTGTGTGTATCTCGTCTATAAAAAGGATGATCTCACCATCGCTTTCCGAGACTTCTTTTACTACGGCCTTTAGCCTTTCCTCAAACTCACCTCTGTACTTCGCACCTGCCATCAGCGAACCCATGTCCAGGGCATAGATGATCTTGCTCTTCAGGTTATCGGGTACGTCACCGTTTATTATGCGGTGCGCTAGTCCTTCTATTATTGCTGTTTTACCAACACCGGGCTCACCTACTAGTATGGGGTTGTTCTTCGATCTGCGGGAAAGTATATGCAGCGTCCTCCGTATCTCTTCATCACGGCCTATCACAGGGTCCAGCTTTCCGCTTCGCGCCAGTTCATTCAGGTTTTTCGCATAGCGTTGCAGGGTATTGAATTGCTGCTCCGACGTCTGCGACTGCACAGTATTACCCTTACGTAGTTCCTTTATCGCTGCAACCAATCCTTTTTCAGTCAGTCCTGCATCCTTTAGTGTCTTGGCTGTTTCATCATTTACCTGCAGCAGCGCAATAAGCAAATGCTCTGGCGTTACAAATTCATCACCAAAAGTTTTCAAGATATTGGCAGTTCTCAGTACTGCCGAGTTAAGATCGCGGCTGATGTTTTGTGCGGGCTCACCACCCTGCAACTTGGGTAGCCGGTTGATCTGCTCTTCAAGTTTGCCTTCAACAAAACTGATGTTTACGTTATTCTTCTTCAGCAGGTAAGATATCGGCCCCTCCGTATCATCCAGCAATGCCTGAAGCATGTGTGCAGTCTCTATAGCCGGGTTCTGGTGGTTAAAAGCTACTTGCTGTGCCTGCTGCACCGCTTCCTGTGCCTTGATCGTAAAATTGTTCAGATTCATATTGCTTGTTCGTCTTACTAAACTACTGCATAAATAATGTTCCAAAACCATCACGCCTGACCATCTGGCAGAAAAATACAAACCATTCAGACAAAAGGTCTTATAAATAAAGTGTGCTCTGCATCTATTGGCAGCCCCGGGAAGCTAAATAACTCTCCCCCTGGCAGGGGGGAGACAGAATTTGCAGCTTGCCTGCAAATTCAGAGGGGGGAAACACAGCGACTGAGCCAATCTGGCTTAAGTTGTGCTGTCCCAGCCCTGTCTCGCGCATGCGGACACGGCGGCAGTAGAGTGATGGTGCTGATGTGTGGCCCCAGCTGCACGTCAGCCAAACTAAATAGCATAAGCCCCTCTTTGTGCAAAACTAAATTTGCATCAGCCCTCCTTCATTTCGTACCTTTATAAAGTGATTCGTGGAATGCTCAAACGCCAATCACAAGCTCTTTGAAATACTGTAAACCCTTGCTATTAAGTATCGGGACTACCCTGTCTAGTCCTGAAAAAAGTTTACACATAAAACAGTGTAAACATGAGAAAAACAGAAACGGCGACAGGCCGCAAAGGACAAAAAGGCAGAAGTTTCAAGTACGATGTTGCCTTCAGACGTAAGGTTGCTCTTCATTATCTC